>JAFSDF010000202.1 GCA_017436375.1 Clostridia bacterium
AGCGCAGACCAAAAAGCAAAACAAAAAACAGATGTGTCTGAGTTGATTTCAACTGAAATACATCTGTTTTTATATTTGATAATCAGAATTATCTGTGTTGCACAAGGGTAAAATTTGCTTTTTTAGCCGTTTTTTCGCCCGCTCGAAGTATAAACACACGCCTTCGGGACGAAGAAAACGACTTCTGCATCTTAATGCAACAGCCCTTTTTTAATGCCCAATTCAGAATGCAAAATGGCGGGTAAGGCTTCGGAAATAAAGGAGCGATACACCGCCACTTTAAGTGCTAAACGCAAAACGATATAACCCCTCCGTCACACTCCGTGTGCCCACCTCCCGCTTTCAGGGGAGGCTCTGCGGGTGGCACCTATGGTGCTATTGCAACGCTAAACGGACGAATGAAGCTTCGGTAGATAAGCATTGATACTCCGCCGAATTAATGGTGCGTAATCGTTGGGGCACCATTTGGCATCCGTAATAAATGTAAACCTATAAGGTGTATATGTAGGGACACGGCTTGCCGTGCCTCTGATTTTATTATTACTAAGCCTCCCAATCAAAGTCTGCTCTGTCATCATACCAATCAAACTCTTTAAATTTGGTGATAACACCGTTTTCAGCTTCTATTTCAAGATTGAGTTTGTGCCTTATCTCGCCCGGATAAAAATCAAAGAGGAAATTAACAAAGGTTGGTTCGAGATAATAATAGCACTCAAAACTGATTTGATATGTATTTACCGTGTTTTTACCATTTATTTTTTCATCCTCGATTATAAATGCATCTGTACTCCTTATGAACTCTAAAGCTTCTGCGGTTTGTTCACCCTTCTGCAACTCAGAAAACCATTTTTTAGAATTCTCACAGTGACTTTTATTCATATAACTACTACCAAAACAGGAATTCACATCAGGAATAAATAGTTTATAAGAGATTTTTCCGCTATCATCATAAGCAACTATTATAAGGCTGACAATATCGTTAAAATCATACTCTCCCTCAACATAGAAAGTATAATCGTAATCTTCTTCATCTTCTTCGTACATATACTGAATATTCCGGTATATTGAATAATCATTTTTTCCTATGGATTCACATTTCTGTTTTATCACCGTGTCAATTTCATATACAAAAGAAGAGTCCTTAAGGAATTTTTTGTAATTGTCCGATTGTTTTTCGAAGCCTTTTTCCGTAAGTCTTTTCTCTGTTTCTTCTGCACTGTCACCTACTCTAATTTCATCGTACAGCTTTTTCTGCTCTGCCGTCAAAAACGAAAGATATGTATCCTGTGAATACTCCGCGAAAAACTCGTCTGTAATCCACTCATACTTATCATAGGCGAATCCGTAAAGTATAAGGAAACAGACACAGGCAGTCGAAAGAATGGCTGTTAAGCTCTTTAAGGACAGACGGTAAGGCTTTTTTTTGAGCTTAACATCACTGCTGAAGCAAAGAATAAAGGTGGTAAGTGCATAAGCACTTACTATGACTATATTTAAAATGTAAATTACAAGCTCGCTTTCCGCCTCCGGACCGTTTGTTATAAATCTGTATACGAGAGTTCCCGCATTAAGTATGGGATAAAATATGCCACTTGTGATAAACGATCCGAGCGCAACCAATGCAAAAGCTGATGTTATGGCAACAAACTGTTTATCCAACCGTTGTCTGTGACATTTTACAGTATGCACTATCAGAAAAACAAATCCAGCAAGAAAAAGAGCTAACCAAATTACGCTGGGCAGTGTGTGAAGCGACGGCTCAACAAAATACCAATATCCGAGACCAAATGTCGAAACAGACAATATATTTACTACACATATACCTGTAAACAGAAGAACTGCTTTACAAAAACTATCCTTATAAATGGAATTAAATTCCTGCCTTACAGGCTCAGCCTCACCCATTCCCTCCACAGCCTTCTGAAAGGCGGCTTCTTCATCGAATCCGATTTCCATAAAAAACTCTGCTTTATCGTATATATGGCATTCAATTTCTTCACGAAGGAGAGTTTTCGCCTCAGCGGAGATCTTTTCAGGAATTACACTATTGAGATAATCCTCTACTATTTTATGCTGTTGCATTAGCAACACCTCCGACAACCTTGCCAACAGCTTTAGAATAGGCTTCCCATTCCTTTCTGTTTTCATCGAGCACCTTAATACCTTTTTTCGTCAGGCGATAGTATTTTCTTCTTCTCTCTCCCTCTTTGCCTTCCCAGTAGGATTCTACATAACCGTCCTTTTCGAAAGCATGGAGAATTGGATACAGTGTGCCTTCCTTTAATGAAAAAACATATTCCGAACGCATTTCTATTTCCTTTATGATTCTGTAGCCGTACATATCCCCCTTTTCCAGTACAGAGAGTACGAGAAGGGCTGAACTTCCTTTGGTGAGTTCTTTTTTAATGTTCATATTTTCACTCCTTGTGTAAAATACCAAAACGCAAATACATCCGTGTTCTATGCATAGAATAACACAGTAGTTTTGTTTTGTCAACAATAACCTTAAAGAAAGACAAAAAATCGGCGGGATGAATCATCCCGCCCTACACTATTAAATTTGTAAATTCGGCGGACTTTCGTTTCCTATTTCCTTAAGACTTGCCCGCCTTTCTGCATTTTGCATTCTGCCGTTACTCCGAAAGTGCCTCCACCAGCTCTCTCATTCCCTCTACGGGACTGACATTTTTCAGCTTATAGGAAATGTAGGGGCTGGTCTTTGCGGCACTTATCATCGCCTTGCCGCGGAGCTTATGTCCCACTGCGGCGATAAACTGAGGCTTCAGCTCATTTACGAAAGCTAAAAGCATAGCATTCTGCTGTTTGATTTCGTAAATACCGAGTTTAGACGCTTTAGAGCGCAGGAGTGCAACCTCGATAAGACCTTCCACAGCCTTAGGCGGCTCACCGAAACGGTCAATAAACTCGTCAAGGACATCCATAGCGTCCTCTTTCGTCTCAATCTCCGCTATTCTCTTATACATACCTATGCGGTTTTTAACCGAATCAATGTAGCTCTCGGGAATGTGCGCATCGACGGAAATATCGATGAGACATTCCTGCTTTTCCTTTACCTCGACACCTGTCTTTTCCTCCTCGATGGTTTCGGAAAGAATCTGCAGATACATATCGTAGCCCACAGCCTCCATATGTCCGTGCTGCTGAGCACCGAGAATATTGCCCGCACCTCTGATTTCAAGATCCCTCATAGCAATCCTGAAACCTGAGCCAAACTCGGTGAATTCCCTTATGGCTGAAAGTCTCCGCTGAGCTATCTCACTGATTTCTCTGTTTTTATTATAGGTAAAGTACGCGTATGCACGGCGTGAGCTTCTGCCGACTCTGCCTCTTATCTGATGAAGCTGAGCAAGTCCCATTCTGTCCGCATCCTCGATAATGAGAGTATTCGCATTGGGAACATCCACACCTGTTTCGATGATGGTGGTGCAGAGAAGGATATCTATTTCATTTTCTAAAAGCTTACGCCATATTTCACTGAGGTCATCCTCACTCAGCTTACCGTGGCCGATGCCTATTCTCGCCTCGGGAAGATACTTCTTTATCTCCGCTGCCCTTCTTTCGATGGACTCCACACGGTTATGAAGGTAATAAACCTGTCCGCCTCTGCGTATTTCCCTCTCCATAGCCTCAGCTAAAATTTCCATATCTTGAGGCACTACATAGGTTTGTACCGGATATCTGCCTACGGGAGGAATTTCCAGAACGGACATATCTCTTATGCCTGTCATAGCCATATTAAGTGTGCGGGGAATAGGTGTAGCCGAAAGAGTGAGAACATCCACCAGCGGAAATTTCTCCTTCAGCTTTTCCTTCTGTGCCACACCGAAGCGTTGCTCCTCATCGACTATGAGCAGACCTAAGTCCTTGAACTCCACGCTCTTTGCGATGATGGAGTGAGTGCCGACAATAATATCAATACTGCCCCTTTTGAGGGCTTTTTTTATTTTTGTTCTCTCGGTCTGTGTGCGGAATCGGGACAGCATATCTATCTCTATGGGAAAGCCGTCAAATCGCTTTTTTATAGTCTGAAAATGCTGAAAAGCGAGGATAGTGGTAGGTACTAAAACAGCGCACTGCTTACCGTCTGCCACACATTTGAAGGCGGCACGCAGAGCCACCTCGGTTTTTCCGAAGCCTACATCACCGCAGAGAAGCCGGTCCATAGGACTCGGTCTTTCCATATCCCGCTTTATTTCACCCACAGCCTCTAACTGGTCGTCAGTTTCCTCAAACTCAAATCTTCTCTCGAAATCACTCTGCATATCCATATCGGGAGAGAAGGCATAGCCCTGTGAGTTAAGTCGTGCCGAATAAAGCTTAGTAAGCTCTGCCGCCATATCCCTGACGGCGCTTTTTACTCTCGAGCGTGTTTTTTTCCATTCGTCACTGCCCAATCGGTTAAGCTTTATTACCTTATCCGTATCGCCGGGTGAAATGTACTTGGCTATAAGGTCAAGCTGAGTGACAGGCAGATACAGCACATCAGTGCCCCGGAAATTAATCTTGATAAAATCCTTTATCTTTCCTGCCACGGTCATAGTGGTAATTCCGTCAAAGATTCCTATACCGTGTACGGCATGAACCACATAATCACCCCGTGAAATTTCCTCCAGAGAGGTAAGTCCCTTCCTGCCCTTAAAGGTGGGATTAGTCTTTCTCTGCTGCTTTTCCACAGCTCTGCCGTAGGTAAACAGTGCGAATTTCAGTGCGTTATATTCGATACCCGAGGAGACACTTCCACCGATTACGCTGACTGTCTTTTCAGGGAACTCCGCAGGAATGACAGGGAAATAGTGACTCTTTATACCCTCTGTTTCCAGGTCGTAGGCAAGCTCCCCGGCACTTTTTTCCGTACCTGCCATAATAACGCAGGTAAAGCCCAGCTTTATTAGCGGCTGTAAATCCTCCATAAGAAAGGACAGTGTACCGTCCCACCGTGAGAGAAGTGAGGCATTGACACTCACCAGTGACTTTACGGGAGTATCGAAGGAGCCCCTGGCAAGATTATCCATATAGACGGTGCCGCTGTTTTCGTAAAAGGAGAGAACCTCATTCCACGAAAGAGAGAAGGTATCCAGACCTTTGGTGAGCACACCCTCCTCAAACAGTGCCTTCACATCCTCTGTCATAAGTGCCGAAACAGAATTGAATTTTTGTTTTACCGAGGAGCTTTCGCATACGAAAATGAGACTGTCCTGCATATAATCAAAAATCGTTTCCTTTTCACTGTAGGCCAGAGAAATATATTTATCGTTAGCTACACTCATAAAGTGAGTAAGTTTTTCTATATCTTCATTTATGAGAGCCTTTGCCTTCACACTGCCCTTACCCTTAACTGACGGCAGAAACTCCTCAAGACGCCTTTTCATTTCCTCGGGTGAATCGAAAAGAACCTCCCGTGAAGGAGTTATTTTTACAAAGTCAAGGCTTTCCTTTCTCCTCTGAGTTTCCGTATCAAAGGAGGAAACGGAATCTACCGTGTCACCCCAGAATTCTATTCTTACAGGACTGTCATTACCCGGAGGAAAGATGTCAAGTATTCCTCCGCGGAGAGAAAACTGTCCCGTTCCCTCCACCTGCTCAGTACGGGTATAGCCCGAAGAAAGCAGTGCATTTACCGCCTCATGAGTGGTTATTTCCTGCGAAATACTGATTTTAAAGGAGCGCTTCGCCAGCTCACTGCGTGGCACCGTAAGCTGTACAGCCGCCTCAATACTGCACAGAGCAAAGCTGCACTCTCCGTCAAGAATATTTTTCAGCACACCCATTCTCTGCTGCTCGAAATCCAGAGATTTACTTTCACTCTCACGGAAACGGAAATCGCGGGCAGGATAAAGCTGTGCGCCCTCTGCGAAGGCAGAAATATCCTTGCATAGCTTGGCAGCCTCACCCTCATCCGGACAGATGATAAGAGCCTTTTTTCCTGTTTCCTGTACGAGAGAGGCAATATAGTGGGCCTTGTGAATACGGGAAAGACCGATAACGCCGAAAGGATGCACCCCCCGACGTATGTTGTCTTTTATTTTAAGATATTCTTCACTCTTGCTGAGGATTCTTCCGAAAGCTGACATACAAATCCTCCTTCAGGATGCAGATGCATCCGACCTGCTATATTATATTACATTTTCAGTTTAAAATAAATACCTTTAAAGAAAAAAAGCAAAGTTTTTCCGACAGGCAGACTCAGCCTTTGCCACCGGATTCCCTCGCCTTTTCCTTTGGCAAATCCACCATCACTTTCAAGAGAGACTTAAAGATTTTCAGTAACGCTATCGCATAATTTGACGGGAGAGCGGTAGCGGCCTCCGTCAAGCTCTGTTTTATTAATGCTCCGAAGCAACAAATAAAGAAAAAAGAAGCCCGAGGGCTTCTTCACTTTAAAATTTCAAAAATTAAAATCAGTTCCGCTTTTTGGGAAAGGCTTAATTATTCGGCAATTTCTGCAATCACTGCAAAGAACTTCTCTGCAAAAGCAACGATCTTGCCCCAGTTGTCCATAATCCACTGAAAAATAACTTCCATTGCTTTTTCTCCTTTCTTTGATTACCTGATTTCCAAGTGTCTTAATTATACATCAGTATTCGGGCATTGTCAACAAACGGTTCGAAATATACACTTTCTCTTAATATTTTTAATTATTTCAAAAAAATTTCTTCAAATTCAGGGTGATTTTTGCGTAAACCACGCAAAAATCAGCAGTTTTGGAGGTATAGGTGAGAGACAAAAAACAAATACACACAGAAAGGGGTTATCAGAATCAGTACTCTTACATCTAAGGAAAGGCTCTTTTGCACCTATTACTGTCTTTCGAGAAACGGCGGTGAGGCAGCGGCAAAGTCAGGATATATCTTCCCCGAAAAAAATGCCGCCAGACTGCTCAGAAAAAAAGAAATCAAAGATGAAATCGAAAGAAACGACAGGGAAAAAAGAGCTTCGCAAAAGGATATTATATCGGGTTATTACCGTCTCGCCTTCGGGTGCTTCGCCGATGCGGTAAGTCTTCTTTTCAAGGACGAGATTACCGCCGAGGAAATAAAGCAGATGGATTTATATAACATATCCGATATAAAAAGAAAAAAGGGCGGAGACATAGAAATAAAATTCTTTGACCGCCTTAAAGCGTTAGAGCATTTACAGCAAATAACCTGTCAGGAAGAAAAAAATCCCGCGGCATCACTCTTCAGTGCCATCGAAAAGAGTGCCGCCGCATTAAGAGATGAGGAAAATGGCTGAAAACAGCTTCAGCAGCTTTTCCCGTAAACAGCTCACGGCTCTCTCCTGGTGGCATAAGTCCTCACCCTACAGCAGCCTTGACGGACTTATCTGTGACGGAGCCGTAAGAAGCGGAAAAACCACCTGTATGTCTCTTTCTTTTATACTGTGGGCATTTTTCGCTTTTGACGAAACCTCCTTTGCAATTTGCGGCAAAACCATATCCTCACTGAGACGGAATGTTACGGTTACTCTCCTTCCTATGCTGGCGGATTTAGGTTTTGATTGCAGAGAGAGAGTCAGTCAGAATCTCATAGAAATCTCCTACGGGAACCGCACCAACCGTTTTTATCTTTTCGGTGGCAGAGACGAAAGCTCAGCCTCTCTGATACAAGGTATGACACTTGGCGGTGTTCTTCTCGACGAGGTGGCGCTTATGCCCCGCTCCTTTGTGGAGCAGGCACTCGCCCGATGCTCCCTGAACGGCTCTAAGTTCTGGTTCAACTGCAACCCCGAAAACCCGAAGCACTGGTTTTACGAGGAATGGATAAAAATGGCAGAGGAAAAAAACTGTCTTTATCTCCATTTCCTTATGAGGGACAACCCTTCTCTTTCTCCGGCAGTAATCAGACGCTATGAATGTCTTTACAGCGGTGCCTTTTATGAACGCTTCGTTATGGGCAGATGGGTAGCCGCCGACGGACTTGTATACGGTGATGCTGCAAAGGGAAAATATACCCGTTTACCGCCCGTAAACGAATTTGAAAGCTATTACATTTCCTGCGACTACGGCACCGTAAATCCTACATCTATGGGACTGTGGGGACTTCACGGAGGCAAATGGTACCGCTTCGACGAATACTATTACTCCTCACGGACCGAGGGCAGACAGCTTACGGACGAGGAATACTACGAAAAGCTCTCGCTTCTGGCAGAGGACAGAAAAATCGAGGGCATCGTAATCGATCCCTCTGCCGCCTCCTTCGCCGAGTGTATCAGACGAAAGGGTAAATACAGGGTTATTCCCGCTAAAAACGATGTGCTTTCGGGCATACGAAAGGTCCACAGTGCTTTAAGGGAGGGTAAGATAGTTATCTCGCCGGTGTGCGTGGCTTCTATAAAGGAATTCTCCCTCTACAGATGGGAAGAAAATGCGACCAGAGACACACCGAAAAAAGAAAACGACCACGCTATGGACGACATAAGATATTTTGTCTCTACCGTACTTGCCGACGGTGAAGGTGAGGGCTTTTTCGCCCTTGCCGCGGCAAGAGAATAAGCTGCCTTAACAAAGGCAAAAGAAAGGAGAATATTTTGGCATTAGGAAAACGAAAAAAACACTCCGAGGTCAGGGAAGTATTATCAGTACCGCAGACCGGAAGCACCTCTCATCCCTTTTCCTCTCTTTCCTCTTATATGCCCCAAAGCCCCGTAGATACACGGCTTTATGCAGGACTCAGAGAAGCCGTACCCGTTATTGATGCGGCTATAAGCAAGCTCGTACGTCTTCTGGGCGAGTTCAGGGTAGTATGTGATGATACACAGGCAGAAAGAGAGCTTTCCCGTTTTCTTGACACTGTAAATGTCGGCGGAACCAGACAGGGAATCTTTGCCTTCGTGGGAACCTTTTTTGAGCAGCTTCTGACTATGGGTACAGCCGTAGGCGAAATGATAATCGATTCATCCACTGTCACTCATCTTTTCAACAGCTCTCTCGACAGCGTTTATCTCAGTGAAGGTAAATCCCCTCTCGACATCGTCATAAGTGCCGAAGGTCCGACAGGTAAAATCCTCCCGGTTAAATACCCGGAGCTTATACTTCTGTCCGTTCACAATCCCGAGCCGGGAAAAATCTACGGTACATCGGCCCTTAAGGGTCTCCCCTTCGTAAGCGATGTGCTTTTAAAGATCTTCAATACTATCGGCCTCAACTGGGAAAGAGTGGGAAATGTCCGCTTCTCGGTAACCTACAAGCCGCAAAGCGACTCTGTAGACAGGGCATACGCTCAGGAAAGGGCTCTACAGGTAGCTAAGGAATGGAGCAACACTATGAAGTCCGGCGGTCCCGTCAAGGATTTCGTAGCCGTAGGCGATGTCAGTATCAGAGCCATCGGTGCGGATAACCAGATTTTAGACAGCGAAATTCCCGTCAGACAGCTTTTAGAGCAGATAGTCGCCAAGCTGGGCATACCTCCCTTCCTGCTCGGTCTCAACTGGTCTACAAGCGAAAGAATGAGCTATCAGCAGGCAGACATCCTTACCAGTGAAATCGATGCCTACCGCAGAGAAATCACCCCCGTAATAAACCGCATCTGCCGTACCTTCCTCAACCTGCACGGCTATGACTGTGACTTTACCGTGGAATGGGATAATCTTACCCTGCAGGATATTACTCTGATGGCACAGAGCGAGCTTTACAGAGCTCAGCGCGACAGAATTTACCACGAAATAGGAGGTGAAAAGGATGAATATGAAAACTGAAAAAGAGCTTGAGCTTATCAATAATTATACCCGCTCACCTCTGAGTGCTGAGGATGTGTACATTTTTTCAGTCACACTCTGCGACAATGAGGTAGACAGAGACTTCGAGCGCTTCAGCAGCGACTGTCTCCCCTCTCTCGGTGAGCTTTTCGTCGGCAAGACAGGTATTTCCGACCACAGTATGCGCTCTAAGGATCAGAGAGCCCGTATTTTCAGAACCTATATTGAAAAAACACCCGGCCGAAAGACCTCCTGCGGTGAAGATTATACCGCGTTGAGAGCAAGAGCCTATATGCTGCGCACAGAAGAAAACGCCTCTCTCATAAAGGAAATCGAGGGCGGCATCAAAAAGGAGGTCAGCATAGGCTGTGCTATGAAAGAGTGTGTCTGCTCAGTATGCGGAAAGGATATGAAAAAACATCTCTGTGAGCATATAAAGGGCAAGAGCTACGGCGGTAAGGTGTGCCACGGTGTGCTTAAAGCACCTACCGATGCCTACGAATGGTCCTTCGTAGCAGTGCCCGCACAGAGAAATGCAGGTGTAACCAAAGCCTTCACAGGAAAGGAAAACAGAAAATTTATGATAACAGAAAAAATCAGATGTACAGGTGAAGATACTCTTTTCACGGCAGAGGAGATGGAAAGCCTCAAGGCTCACATCTGCTCTCTGGAAAGCCTCGCCGCAGAAGGTAAGGCTTACCGTGAGCATCTCACCGCGGAAATCAGAAAATATGCTCTCATCATTATGCCGACGGTAAACATTTCGGCTTTCATCAAAGGATGTGAGAATATGGACATAGGTGAAATCAAATCACTTTGCCTTTCTCTCAGGAATCAGGCAAATACCCGTCTTCCCTTATGTCAACAGCTCACATCTGCCAGAGAAACACATAATAACGATAATTCGGATTTCAAAATTTAAGGAGGAAACAATATGAATAATTATCTCGACGGATTTGACAGAAAGGAAGTAACTCTGTCAGTACTCTACTCAGCTGAAAAAGGAAAAACAGTCAGTATGGTAAAAGATTTCACCGTAGAAGCCTCGTCTGACGGCGATGACTTCATAGGTGTATGCACAAACTCGGAAAACAACAGCGCAAGCGTGCTTCTCAGCGGCTATGTTAGGGTTTCTTACACAGGCGAAGCACCTGCCTGCGGCTACAACAAGCTCACTGCCGACGGAGCAGGCGGCGTAAAAAAGGACACAAACGGCAGAGCTATTCTCGTCACCGATGTGGATGAAGCCGATATGACCTGCGGCATCATACTTTAAAATCAGTATTTAAGGAGGAAAAAATATATGGCTACATACGATAACATCAGACTCGAAAAGGGTCTTTACACTACAGGCAAATCCTTTACACAGGCGCTGGAAAGCCTCGATCCCAGCGAAAATTATACCGGCACCGCTCTTGAGGGCCTTGACGCCTATCAGCGTCAGCTCAAGCGATTCGACATCAAGGTAAGCGGCAGAAGCAGCGACACCATCGAAAAGTTTTTCAGAACCACCGACTCTGCCGCTCTTTTTCCCGAGTATATATCCAGAGCCGTGCATCAGGGCTTTGAGGAAAACGACATCGTTTCTAAGATAGTCGCCACCACCACTGAAATCGATTCCCTTGACTACCGTTCACTCGCTGTGGATATTACCAAAAAGGAAACCTATCTGACACCTGTTTTTGAGGGCACTCATATTCCCGAAACCAGAGTTTCCGTAAAGGACAATCTCGTAAAGCTCGAAAAAATCGGCAGAATGATAACCGCCTCCTACGAGGCAATCAAGCACCAGCGTCTTGAGCTTTTCACCATCGCACTCAAGCAGATAGGCTCAGCCATCGCCGGCACACAGGCTCACAGAGCCATCGATTCTCTTTTCGACAGTGACGGTACAGACACCGAAAGTCAGATCATCATCACTGATCCCTCAGCCTTCAGCTACAACGACCTGCTTTCTCTCTGGTCATCCTTCAGAGGCTTTAACCTCTCCACCATTATTATGGGCACAGGCACTCTCACAAGCGTGCTTAAAATGGATGAATTCAAGGACTCTGCCGCAGGGCTCGCCTTCCACACCACAGGCAAGCTCATCACTCCCTTCGGTGCAGAAATCATCCACTTCCCCTATCTGGGTGACAGCAGAATCATCGCTCTGGACAAAACGAGCGCTCTGGAAAGAGTTCAGGCAGGCGGTATCGTTACCGAATTTGACAAGCTCATAGACAGACAGCTCGAAAGAGCCTCAGTAACCGTAACCTCAGGCTTTGCCAAAATTTACAACGATGCTGTCAAATGCCTTGTCTTTGATTAAGGAGGATAAATGATGACTGAGGTCAGCGATGTATTAACCTGTTTACAGAATTATTCCGATACGGAAGGCTTTACCGCTGAACAGCTTCAGCCCTCATGCGAGAGAGGTCTTTTATGGGTATATTCAAATCTTAAGCCCGGTGCCGACAGGGAAAGTCCTCTCATAGTCCACACAGCAGCGGCTCTGGCACATTACTTTTTCTTTCTCACCCGACTTACTGAGACAGACAAGTATGAGTCATACACCGCAGGCGATATGACCGTAAGGAGAAGCCTCGAAAAGGAAATGCGCTTTGAGGAGCGGATAAAAAACGAGGCAGTTGCCGCCGCATCATCGATTCTCAGAGACGGAGGTTTTTTCTGCCGTGGCAGTTGACAAGACTATATATAACACCCTTTTCGATAAATACGGTGTTCAGGTAATCTCCACCGACGGAACAAACCGTGCTGTTTTCAATGCCTTTCTTCAGCCGCTGAGATATAAAAATAAAATCTATCTGAGCGGTGTTCCCACTGAGCTTGGCTACGACGGTCTCAATAAATACCTTCTTCTGGCACCTCCCGAGGTGGACAACACCTTTCTCGAGGACAAAAGCTACACTATTTATTTCGGTGAGGATACCTTCTCTGCAGACCACTGTGAGCCTGTTTATCTGGGTAAAAAGAAGCTCTACTACTGGGCAATAGTTCACAAGGAGGGATAATATGCAGGCCGCAACCGTTCTTATTGACTCTTTCATAAAAATCATCAAAGAATCGCAACTGCTCAACAGCAGCTGTCAGGCCATCAGAGCCTACGAAAGCAAAAATCTGCCTGTTCCCATTAAAAAGACCTACTTTTCCTTTTCGGCAGTAGAAAGTAAACTCTTTTATTCCGCTGATGAAAACGGTAACAAGACCGAGATAAACAGTATCAGAATAGCAGTCAACTGCTTCATTCCTCTTTCAAAGTCTCCCGCCGTCACTTACACTCTTACGGAATCCGTTCTCAATCTCCTTATGAAAAGCAATAAAGACATAGTAAGCTTTACCGTAGGAAAAACCGAGTACGACAGTGATGTGGATGCCTTCAGAATAAACAGTGAGCTGCATTACCAAACAGAAAAACAGGTATAATACAAAAACTAAACATTCACCGAGCATTAAAAAAGGGGCTGTAAAAAAAGTGCAGACCGCATAAAACAAGATAACTAAAGGGTTTCTTTCGGTATTGAACTACCAAAGAAACCCTTTAAAACTGTAAAAATCAGCAAAAGCAGGCAAAAACAAGGTTTTTGCGTTTTATGCTATAAACAAACCTCGCCCTCGGAGTACCCTTCATAAGGAAGTTTGTACCCCGAGGAGGCCTTTGTAAAAATTAATATTGATTTTTTACGGTGTAGCTTATGCTATGCCGTTTTTTCTTTTGGTCGTTTGCTGTTAATGTGCTTTTGATAAAGAGCTTCCATTTCTTCAGGAGAGAAGAATTTGATAATACCAACACCTTTGTAGTATATATCAATGCTTTGGCGTCTTTCTCCGTCAATGTAAACAGGCTTTGATACAACAATCCTTTCAATAAACTCGTGTACAATTTCAGGTGTCAACTCCTTTAGTCTTGTAACACGCTTTGCTTTTTCAATGAATTGCTGTAAGTTTTCTTTCTTGACGGATGCGGTGCTGATATACGCTTCCATTTCAGGAATAGTTTCTTTTAAAGTTCTCTGCTCGTTTTCCAAAGATAAGGATAAAGTGGCAAACCTTTCATCAGATACCTTTCCGATTATGTTATCTTCGTAAAGCTTCTGAATTATGTTGTCAATTTCACTAACACGCCTGATTGCTTTTTCAAGCTCTCTGCGTTTGGTAAGTAGTTCTTTCTGTTGCCTTATGTCAAGAATGTTCATCTGTTCTTTTGCAAACTGAGTTTCATAACATTGCACATACCATAAAACTCTTTTCATACTTTCAAGCACAAGCTCATTGATAACCTTTTCACGGATGTAGTGTGAAGAACATATATCTGTGTCTTTTCGGAATGAGGAACAAACGAAATACGATTGAACTTTTTTATTGTTGGTAGTACAGTAATAAAGTTTTTTGCCACAATCACCGCAATACATAAGTCCTGAAAACATACTTATAAATCCTGTTCGGTTCGGTCTTCGCTTATGCTCTCTTAACTCCTGTACCAAAGCAAAATCCTCTCTGCTGATTATAGCGGGATGGGTATCGGAAAATATCTTCCAATCTTCTTGAGACTTTTCAATTCTCTTTTTACTTTTAAAAGACTTTGTAGTGTAACGAAAGTTAACTGTGTCACCACAGTAC
>JAFSDF010000203.1 GCA_017436375.1 Clostridia bacterium
TAGGTGACGAATTCCGTCTCGAGCAGCTGAAAAAGACAGGTAAGGCGGCGACAATAATCGGAATTTTACAGGCTGTTTTTACTACCTTGGTGGTTGATGTGGCTTTAGTGGGACTTCATTTCCTTTTAGGTGAGGATAAGCTTCCCCTTTCATCAGCCATTATTCTCGGTGCCATCGCATCGGCTACGGCTCCTGCGGCTACTCTTATGGTCGTAAGGCAGTATAAGGCTAAGGGTAAGCTTACTAATCTTCTCCTTCCCATCGTAGCACTTGACGATGCCGTAGGTCTTATAATTTTTGCTGTATCCTTCGGCTTTGCGAAAACCCTCGTCAGCGGTGAATTCAATATTTACTCCGTGCTTGTCGATCCCATAGCAGAGATAGTTTTCTCTCTGGCTTTAGGTGCGGTTTTAGGCTATCTTTTAGCCTGGGCAGAGAAGTATTTCTTCTCCCGCTCTAAAAGACAGGCTATCGTTGTTACGGCTATTTTCCTTGCCGTGGCACTGTCAAAGCTCAAGTTTAATATCGGTCCCGTAGAGGTTGGCTTCAGCCCTCTGCTCGTATGTATGATGCTCGGCACAGTCTTCTGTAATGTCTGCGACTTCTCGGCTAACCTTATGGAAAAGACTGACCGCTGGACAGCGCCTCTGTTTATCCTTTTCTTCGTATTAAGCGGTGCAGAGCTTGAATTTTCCGTCTTTGGTGAGCTTGCCGTGGTGGGCATCGGTGTGGTTTACATAGCCGCCCGTTCCTTCGGTAAATGGTTCGGTGCGAGACTCGGTGCAAACATCGCAAAATGTGAGCCTAACATAAAAAAATACCTCGGTATCACTCTCCTTCCTCAGGCAGGTGTGGCTCTCGGTATGTCTATAACCGCTCTGGAAATCGGTGAGACAGGCGTTATAATCAGAAACATCGTGCTTTTCGGTGTTCTCATTTACGAGCTTTTCGGTCCTCTTATGACCAAGATAGCCCTTACCAAGGCAGGTGACATCAGTCCCAAGGAGGACAGACCCAAGGTCGCCGCAGAGAAGGGCAGAGGAGAGTAAGTGAATGCAGAATGAGCGGGTGAGACTTCGGAATGAAGAAGTGACAGTCCGCCAATTTAAGTGCTAAACGCTAAACGATAAACGCTAAACGGGCGGGTAGGACTTCGGGAAATAAGCATTGATACACCGCCATTTAAATGCAGAATGCAAAATGCAGAATGCAGAATGAGCGGGTGAGACTTCGGAATGAAGAAGTGACAGTCCGCCACTTTTACAGAGAGTATTGAAGGGACACGACTTGCCGTGTCCGCCAACAACATCTACTGCTATCTTTTCGCACTGCAGATTGCCGTCTGAGCATAAATCACTGCAAACCTTATAACGAACACACACCCCGTCAAAAACATCGACGGGGTGTTCTTTATTAGTTGAAAACAGACAAAATTTCACTTCTTCCTCTGAGGGTGCTTTAATATAAATTATTCTTCCAATATAAAGAGCTCTTCTACCGCAGTATTCAGGTATTTTGCCAGCCTCATAGCCAGCTCCAGCGTAGGATTATACTTATCGTTTTCTATAGCGATAATTGTCTGTCGTGACACATTTAATGCATCTGCAAGGTCTTCCTGCCTTAAGCCTTTATTTCTGCGTAATTCCTTTATTCTGTTTTTCATTATTTCATCACCAGAAGCAGAACTACCGCACTTGCAATTATCGCAGTAATTACTGCAACGACAGTACAGAGTAAAAGTGTTTTAGATAATCCGGAAGCCTTCGGTGAGTCTTCGTCACCCTTTACGGCATTGTGTGACATTACCGCTTCTGAAAAAAACTGTATGCAGGATGCCCCCGTAAGCAGGAAACAGGGTAAGGGATTGAGCATAGTGTGAAATGCGAATACCTTATAAGATTCATATAAAGTCCAGACAGACAAAGCGAGAAGTAGAAAAATCAGTGCATTTCTCTGTGCCTTGAAGGCAATATATTGCTGCATTTCATCGGTTTTACGGAATCCCCATCTGTTCAAAAACTTTTTCATATTAACACCTCCAAAAAGTAAAGAACTCTTTACATTTATATTATATATACTTCTCTTTAAAATGTCAAGAACTTTTTACATTTTATTCTCAGTCTAAAAACTGTCATCCTGAGCGTAGCGAAAGATCCTTAAATCAACCTTCTGAAAAAAATTAACATTCCTTAAAAATGACACTGCCAAGGAAGTATGCTTACCCCAAAAGGAGAAGTCCCGTAGGGACACGGCTTACGGTTTCCGTCTTCAAAAATAGCAACACCCACAGATTGAGATGTCTGTGGGTGTATTTTTTATTGACGACTTGGCTCTCGGCTCTTTTATCTCACATAATTCAGCGGATTGACCTTTCGTCCGTTTACAAGTACCTCGAAATGAAGGTGGGGACCTGTAGAATTACCCGTGGAGCCGATGCGGCCTATCTGCTGTCCCTGATATACATACTGACCAGCTCTTACACAGATGGAGCCGGGCTGCATGTGTGCATAACGGGTGCTTATGCCGTTTCCGTGATTGATAACTACCGTGTGACCGTAGCCTGACCAGCCGCTGTAGGCTGTGACCACAGTGCCCGAGGCAGAGGCCACTACGGGAATACCTGACGAGCCGCCGTAGCGGATAATATCTATACCGCCGTGGAAGCCCCAGCCTGAAATGCCGGGATTTCTGTAGCCGTAGCGTGAGGAAATGCTGTAGGCACCTCTGGTGGGCCAGGTAAAGCCGCGTGAGGTAACAGTGCCACCGTAGACGGGTGAAGAATAGGTTTTCGTACCGATAAGAACTATTTTGTTTACAGGGTTCTTTGTAATCTTTTCCGAAAGGAAGGAGGTATAGGAAATTTCACCGTTGATGTAGGTGACCAGCTCGGTGATTACCTTCTGACCGTAGGAGCCGTTCTGCGAGGTTTTCTTGGTTCCCTTGGCCAAGGTAGCAGTCTGTCTCTCGACGGTTTCGTAGGGGATAGACACCTTTCGTGTGCGTGTCTTCATAACCTTGACACGGACATAATTTTCTTCTTCCGCTACGAGGAGCTTTTTAATGGAGGGGAACTTGTCAAAATCCTTACCCGGGTTAAGAGTACGCAGCTGCTTTCTCGTCAGTCCGTACTGCTTGGCTACGGAGGCGGGGGAGTCACCCTTTTTTACTTTGTGGTATTTCGCTTCGGCCTTCGGCTTTGAGAGCATAGACTGCAGCTTACCCGTATCCCAGATAAGACCGCTGTCCTCATTGTAGTAGCCCTGGATGTATTCTATCTCCTCGACGAAATTAACCATAGTGCCCTCCTCGGCCTTACTTTCGTAGGGGGCGAGGATTTTAGAAAAGACTGCAACTGCATCGGACTCGTTTTTTACAGCACAGATGAATTCGCCGTCGATGTAGACACCGCAGGCGCGGACATAATTTTCACCGCTTTCGGAAATAATGCCCTCACTGATCATCTGTGAGTTGCTCAGCTCGCTTATTTTAACTCTGCTGAATTTATACTGAGGCTGTTTGCTGAGGCCTTTATCGGCATTTTCCTGAGAGGAGGAGAGAAGACCGAGTGCCTGCGCTCTGCCCTTTTCGAAGGTGTCCGTGTTTTCGATGTAGCCTAAGGAGCTGCCGTTGTAAATAACCTCCAGGGCGAAGGTGCTGTCCTTGGTGGCCACTCTGCCTGCGAGAAAAATGATGAAGCAGGTGGCCAGAGGGAGAGATATATTTAAGAGAGTTTTCCAGAAGTGGCTGTGTCTTTTAAAGGACATCAGGAAATATTTTCCCATAGCTCTGGAAAAAACGAGAGCTCTTTTTTTCTTTACGGCCTTAGCGGCATTGACTATGGCTTTTAATTCCAGAGCGATTCTCTTTATATCGTCGGTAAGGCTCAGGTGTACTTTTTTCGGCAGGGCTCTGAGCTTTTTCCACACCGTCACGGCAAGATTACTGATGAGAAGCCACGGTATGACAAACAGTGGTGAAGCCTTGGAAAAAATATATTTTACGAGCCTTACCGCTTCCTCACCGATAAATTCAATTTTATCCTCTGCCGTGTAAAGAAGATCGGTAACACTGATTTCAGAGGGCTTGAAGCTTTTCTTCACAGAGGGAAATACGGTATTTTCATATTTCTCTGTTTCTTCTGCGGGTATTGTATTATCGGTGGGAGCTTCTTCCTCTGAGGGAATAATTATTTCGAGGGCATCCTCTCCGCTGAAAGCTGAGTAGGGGACATCGTCATCGAAAAAGTAGGTGTCATTCAGCTTAAAGGACACCGTGTCCGACAGCTCTCTTTTAAAGCTCTCTTTATTGTTTTCCATAGGTTCACCTCCTTTGTTATGAATGCAGAATGCAAAATGCAGAATGCAGAACGGGCGGGCAACACTTCGGAAAGAGAAAATGATACACCGCCGAATAAATGTGTACACTTATAATACTTACATTATCGTATCAAATCCGGACTATTCTATCATAAAATGCATTTTATTTCAAGCGTTTGCTTATTTCGTCGGATAAGCAAGTTTTTCCTCTGTCCAGTTTTCGAGTACCTTTACCATTTCCTCTGCTTCCTTTTTAGCTGTGGGAAGGTCGTGGTCACGGTAGTTACCGCATTCCTCAGCGGAAACACCGGGTACCTCACCCTCGAAGGCAGCACAGAAGGCTAAGGCCTCTCTGGTAAGACTGATAGCATCGTCTCCGGAAAGAGTATCGGCTGTGATGAAGTAAAAGCCTGTTCTGCAGCCCATAGGGCCGAAGTAGATGATTTTATCGGAGGCGTCGCTGTTTCTTACGAAGGTAGCGAAAAGATGCTCGAGAGTATGAATGGCACCGTTTGTCATAACCTCCTCCACATTGGGACGGCGGCAGCGGATGTCATAGGTGACGGTGTTCATATCAGTTCTCGAAAGATACATACCCTTAGGTAATATAGTGTGGTCAATAGTGAAGCTGGCTATTTTTTTCATAGCAATATTTTTCCTTTCGTTATTTAATTAAAGGTAATATATTTCTGCGAGGCAAAGAGCCGTGCAATACCCTGTCTTACGCCTCGGTTTTCTTCCTTTTTCAGGTCGGGATCGTCTCTGAAAAGATTTTCACAGGCCTGTCTGCTTTCTCTTACGATGTCCATATTCTCAGTAAGATCGGCTATTTTAAGGTCGGGCAGACCGTGCTGTCTCGAGCCGAAAAAGTCGCCGGGACCGCGGAGCTCCAAGTCCTTGTCGGCTATTTTGAAGCCGTCGGAGGTACGGCACATTATATCGAGTCTTGCCCTTGCATTTTCGCTTTCTGCGTCGCTGACGAGGACACAGTAGGATTTTTCCGTGCCTCTGCCCACTCTGCCGCGAAGCTGGTGAAGCTGAGACAGACCGAAGCGCTCGGCGTTTTCTATAATCATTATGACGGAGTTCGGTACATCTACTCCGACCTCGATTACTGTAGTAGCGACTAAAAGTCCCGTTTCACCCTTTGAAAAGCTTTCCATAACCTTTTCTTTTTCCTTGGCCTTCATTTTACCGTGGAGAAGGCCTACGCTGTAGTCGCGGAAAACATCATCCTTAAGCATCTGGGCATATTCAGTGGCGGCTGTAAGGTCGCTGTCACCCTCCTCGACGGCGGGACAGACGATGTAAGCCTGAAGGCCCATATCCAGATGCTTTTTGATGAAAGCGTAAAGTCGCTGACGGTAGGAGGTGTCCACGCAGTAGGTGGAAATTTTCTGCCTTCCCTTAGGGAGCTCATCGATAACGGACAGGTCAAGGTCGCCGTAAATGATAAGAGAAAGAGTGCGGGGGATGGGCGTAGCACTCATAACGAGAGTATGAGGGCAGTTACCCTTAGCTGAGAGAGAGCCTCTCTGACCTACACCGAAGCGGTGCTGTTCGTCGGTGACGATGAGACCGAGACGGCTGAAGGCTGTGTCCTCGGTGATGAGGGCATGAGTGCCGATGATTATGTGTGTTTTCCCTTCGGCAAGTCTCTCTTTAACCTCTTTTTTCTTTTTGGGGGTAAGAGAGCCGACGAGAAGGTCCACGGTAATTCCTGTGTTTTCAGTAAGCCTTTTGACTGTTTCGTAGTGCTGACGGGCTAAAATTTCTGTCGGAGCCATAAAGGCGCTCTGCAGACCGTTCTTTGCCGCTACATACATAAGACAGCAGGCGATTACGGTTTTACCCGAGCCTACATCACCCTGAACGAGTCTGTTCATAGGTACATTCTTCTGCATATCCTTTATCGCCTCACCGATAACTCTCTGCTGTGCGCCCGTAAGAGTAAAGGGTAAGGCTGAAATGAATTCCTCACTGCAGTCCTTTTCTATTATGCCCGAGGTCTGCCGTCTGTTTCTTTTGCGCAGTATTTTCATTCCCGCCTGGAGAATGAACAGCTCCTCGAAAATCAGTCGTCGCCGTGCTATTTCGTATTCCTTTTTACTTTTAGGGAAGTGAATATTTTTCAGTGCGAAGCCTTCGTGGCAGAGGGAATAGTCCTGTCTTACTCTGTCGGGGAGAAAGTCCCGTTCCTTTTTTTCCGTATAAAGGGAGAGAGCGTTATTCATAATCTTCGTGAGAATGTTTGAGGTAAGTCCTGCCGTCAGAGGATAAACAGGCATCATAGACATATCCTCACTGAAAGGCTCCACCAGGGGATTGGTCATTTCGAGAGAGCCTCGGTTTACCGTAACCTTGCCATAGAAAAGGTATTCCTCACCCTGCCTCATTTTTTCCGCAAGAAAGCGGTTATTGAAAACGGTTATATGAACTCCCGCCTCACCGTCAGTGACGAGAGTTTTATAAACAGTCATACCCCGTCTTATCTGATGCTCTACGGGGTTATATCCGACCACGGCTGAGAAACAGCCGATGCTGTCGGGAATGAGCTTACAGATAGGAGTGAGAGAAGTAAAGTCGATATAGGTGCGGGGATAAAAATGCACCAGATCGTAAAGGGTTTCTATGCCGAGCTTTTTTAGTAGGGCGGCTCTTTTTTCACCTACACCCTTGATGTACTTGACAGGCGTCATTTTTATCACCTCCGTTCAGTAAATGCAGAATGCAGAACGCAGAATGCAAAATGGCAGGTCGCTACGCTCCGATCATATCCGCTTTATGTTTTTTTATTTAATCAGCTCTGTTCAACGCCTCGAAAGGCAGAAGATTATATATTAGTTTTTTTGCAAATTGACACAAGGATGGAAATTATTTCATTAATGTCACTTGAGAGGCTGGTGAATTCTTTTTCGGTTAAGTATTCAGTTCTGTACAGTAATCGCAGCCAATAAAAGCTTTCATTGGCTTCTTTTAAAGCATTGTTCATTTTTGCGTTAAAATCAGGCTTTGTCTGCCCTTTTTCGCCTTCTGCCACATTTGCTCCTACACTTGTACCGCTTCGCAGAAGTTGATTTGACAGAATATATTCCTTCTTTTCGGTAGTCAGATACTTGTAGAGATTGACTGTTCTTACGGCAAATTCAAAGCTCTTTTCTTCGATAGCATTGTACATAATAAACTCCTTAACTGCTTTTTTTTGCGGTGTATTACTCGCTCATTTGTGAAATCCCATACGCCGTTCTGCATTCTGCATTTTGCATTCTGCATTCAGTCTACGCTTCCCAGCTGTAAACATTCTTAAAGGGCTCATACTCATTCACATTTCCCTCGTAGGAAAGCTCACGGGAATAGTAGGCCATGCCGTCACGGTAACACAGGGGAATAAAGGGTAAGGTGCTGTCGAAGACCTGCACAAAGGTGGAAGCGTCTATGGCTCCCTTAGTGAAATCGAAGTAGGCCTTAGCCGTCACGCTTTTAGTGTCGATACCGTAGCTTGCATTTCCGTCCGATGAAAAGAAGGCGGAAAGAGACATATTTGCGCCGGGCTTGATTTCGCCTACATAAAGGTCAAAGTCACCGTCTTTAAGAGCGCTTATGTATTCGCTGTACTCCTTTTCGATAAGCTCTACACCTATACCGATGCTTTCGAGAGACTTTTTGATTTCCTTGCCCAAGGTAAGCTTAGCCTCGGTATCACTGCAGACAAGCAGCTTTATTTTTAAAAATTCGTAATCCTTAGAGCGGTAGGCATTATGTGAGTAGGCATAAATGTAGCCGCTTTTTTCTAAAAGCTCCTCCGCTTGCTTGGTATTATAGGGGTTTTCGCTGACGGGCACTGAGGATACTATATGCCAGTCGGGATTAAAGGCACTTTTTGTTCTGCGGTACATACCCTCGTAGGCCTTGTCACAGAGACCTACACGGTCCACGGCCAGGTTAACGGCTTTTTTGAGGCTTTCATCTGCGAAAATACCCTCACTGTTAAAGGCGAGAAATACCAGATTATTAAGAGGCATTTTAACCATATTTGCACCGATTTTCGTATATTCACCGTCACTCAGGTCGTCAAAGAAATAGGTAAGGTCGCCCGTCTGAAGAAGATAAAGCTCACCCTTGTCGGCACTGACGGGAACAAGATTAATCTTGTCTGTGGTCATTTCCTCTTTTCGGGTGGTGGTGTCATTTGCCTTAAGATAATAGGCACCGTCTTTTTTCTTCAGGATATATCTGCCGCTTCCCACGGGAGTTTTTTCACCGCCGTCACCGGCTCTTATTATGGGGAAATTAAGACAGCCTTCTGCGAAAATATCCTCCTTGCCGAGGGTGAAAATAACCGTGGAGTCGGAGCCTGTAGCAGATTTTATGTTTGTGAGCCTTTTTCCGTAAAAGGAGTTATCCTTTGCCATATTGAAGGAGTAAACGACATCAGAGGAGTCTACGAGGCTTCCGTCGGAAAAATAAAGCTCATCCTTTATCGTGACCGTAAGCTTGTTACCCTCATTGGTAAAGCTTTCGGCAATAAGAGGGGACACGGCATAGCCGTCCTCTACGATAAAAAGGCTGTCATAAACGAGTGTGAGCAGATTTCTGTTAAGAGGACTGTCTGTCTTGTAGGGATTGAAGCCCTTGTCCTTGAAGTAGCCGAGGGTTATTCCCTTTTTGACTACAGCGGCTTCGCTTGTTTCTGCCTCGGTGGTAGTATCCTCCGGGGGATTTTCCTCACTGCTTTTACAGGCGGAGAAAATGCAGAATACCGCTGTGATGCAGAGAAGAATACATATAAGCTTTTTCATTCTGACACCTCATTCAAAGCATACTCTTTCTACGGAAAGGCATTTGCCGGTTTTATCATCTACGGTGAAAATACAGCCGTTAATCATACAGCTGCCCTGTGCTCCGTCGAAGCGGGCAGGCATACCCGTAAGGAATTTGCCGATAACTATATCCTTGTCCACGCCTAAAACGCTGTCCTTTACACCGCACATACCGATATCGGTGATGTAGCCTGTACCGCCGGGGAGGACTCTTTCATCGGCTGTAAGCACATGGGTGTGGGTGCCGAAAAGAGCGGAAACTCTGCCGTCAAGATAAAAGCCCATAGCCTTTTTTTCACTGGTAGCCTCTGCGTGAAGGTCCACAAGGATGATGCTTGTCTTTTCTGCCGCTTCCTTTACAGCCTTGTCTGCGGCACGGAAGGAGTTATCACAGCTGTCACTGTACATATTGCCCATAAGGTTAATCACAGCCACGGAGCATCTGCCGGTATCTATCACTGCTATGCCTCTGCCGGGAGCAGAGGGGGCGAGGTTATAGGGCCTTACGACAAATTCGTTTTCGTCCAGATAGTCATAGACCTCTTTTCTTCTGAAAACATGGTTGCCTGTGGTGATGAGGTCCACACCGCTTACGAAAAGATGCTCTGCCGAGTCGGGTGTGATGCCGTTTCCTGTGGCGGAGTTTTCACCGTTTGCTATGCACAGGTCGATGGACTTAAGCCTTTTAAAGGAGGGGAGCTTTTTTCTCAGAAAGTCACAGCCTACGCCGCCGACCACATCCCCTAAAACGAGAATATTCATATTAATTCATCCTGTCAGTTATTAAAATCGTTAAGTTGGCGAGTGTAATCCGATACAGTTTTTTGAATGCGGATTTTCGCCATGCTTTTGTTAAAATACTCGTTAATCCGAAAGGATTAACTGCGTTTTGTGCCTCAGCCTGACAAAAATCCGCTATTCAAAAAATCTTCGACCTGAAAGTGAAGATTTTTAATTGGATTTTTGGATGCTGAGAAGGATGAAAGGCTGGTGCCTTTCGAGGACGAAGCACCGAAAAGCCTTCAAAAAGACCGCTTTCAGGCTGTTTCGGATTATACTCGTCAACTTAAATATTCGCTGATGTCGAAATCGTCATCGTCGGGATAATAGTCCCAGCCGTCGTAGTAGTTGCCCTCTTTTTCAGCGTCGGGGTTTTCGGGGATTTCCTTTATTACCTCTACCTTCTTACCGCTCATCCATAAAAAGTGGGAAACGAGAAGGGTATAGCCGCAGCAGGAGGGAGTGAGCCACTGACTTACACTTCCCTCGGGGATGCCGAAATTAGAGAGAATAGTGGAGATAACTCCGCCGTGAGTGACGATGGCTACAGAGTCAGTGCCCGACTTTATGATGCCGTCCACCATTTTTTCAAAGGTGGAGCATACTCTGTTTGCGAAATCTGCATTACTTTCGCCGAAGGGAGGCTTAATTCCCTCCTCACCTCTTATCCAGCGGTCAAAAAGAGGCTGCTTTTCGTGGAGCACCTCAGCGGTCTGTCCCTCAAATTCACCGAAGTTATACTCCGTAAGTCCGTCCATAACTATAGGCTTCAGATGAGGATAAAGAATTTCAGCTGTTTCCGTACAGCGCTTTAAGGGTGAAGAAAAAACGAAGTCAGCCTCGGGATAAATATATTTTTCCTTGGCATCCCTTAACTGCTCCAGGCCCTCTGTGCAGAGGGGAGAGTCTGTTCTGCCTGCATAAACTCCGTCAAGGTTGTCCTGCGTGAGAGCGTGTCTGATAAGATGTATACGGTAAGTTTTCATAGTTTCATCTCCGAATGAACATAATTCATTTTATTATACCTCAAACTTACTGAAAATTCAATATTGTATACTATTATTTAGTGCAAAATATGAAATGCTAAAATAAAGTTGACAAAACGCCGTATTGTGTTAAAATATAGATCAGTAAATATAAGGTGGGTGCAGATATGAAAGAAAGAAACTTACCCTGTAACAGTCCTCTTCTGAAAATTCCCTTCGGAGGTCTGAGAAAGGAAATACTCCAGCTTATTGCCGTGGTGCTGATGCTTTGCGACCATGTCTGGGCTACATATATGTCCTTCGGTAACTGGCTTACCTATATCGGCAGACTTGCTTTTCCTATTTTTGCTTTCTTTATCGCTGAGGGCTTCTGCCGTACCTCCGATGTGAAAAAATACGCTCTGCGTCTTTTGGGCTTCGGCATTATTTCCGAAATACCCTTCAATCTTTTCTACAGCAGCCGTGTATGGAATCCCTACCATCAGAATGTTATGTTCACTCTGCTTTTAGGTCTTCTTGCCATTATGGTTATTGACAGGCTTAAAGGGGACAGAAGTGCTAAAAATATCGCTCTCTCAGTTCTCTTTCTTCTGCTTATTACCGTGGCATCGGTAATCGGCTTTGTGGATTACGGTCTGACAGGCGTGCTGACGGTGGTTATGTTTTATCTTTTCAGGGATTTTCCCTTTGCATGGGTGCTTCAGCTTATTGGTATGGTGCTTATCAATATCGTATTTTTCGAGGGACAGGTCATTCCGGTTGATCTTTTCGGTTCTTCCTTTGAAATACCCACTCAGGGCTTTGCCGTATTCTCTCTCATACCCATCTGGCTCTACGAAGGCAGAAGATTCGGCAAAAACAAGGCCTTGCAGTACGGCTTTTATGCCTTTTATCCCGCACACATGCTGGTGCTTTATCTGATACGGTACTTTGCCTGATTTATTAGCGATAAACGGGCGGGTAGGGTGTAAAGCACAGTTGTTCCGCTGATTTTAAATATATGATTATGTAAGGACACGGCTTGCCGTGTCCTTAAAAAATGTCTGCTTTTCACGCACTCAATTCTGCGGACAGAGGGCAGTTTTTATGCGTTTTATTCCGTGAATGCTTGCGTTTAGCACTTATATCCCCATCAGGCAGTGTATCGCTTATTCACTCCGCTGTTTTTCCCGCCGTTCTGCACTCTGCATTTATCTGAGTCCCGATATTATCTCTCAGCTCTTTTACTGTCTTGCAAAATAAAAGCGGTTAATGTATAATGTACCTATCATATTTACGGAGAGTTTACTATGCTTAATTTTATCATCGGCAGAAAAAACAGCGGCAAGACCGCCGTCGCTCATAAAATCCTCGGAGAGAGGGTTGCTGAGGGCAGGGAGACTATGCTCATCGTACCCCGTCAGTATACCTTTGAAAGCGATCGAGGCATCCTTTCTCTTTTGGGCCCGAAGGCGGCATCAAAGGTGGAGGTGCTTTCCTTCACCCGTCTTTCACATATCGCTCTGTCACTTTACGGCGGCATAAAAAAGCCTGTAGCCTCAGGTGCGGCGAGACTTATATATATGTCTCTGGCCGTGGAAAGTATAAGCGACAGGCTCACTGTTTTCAGAAAGCATAGAAATGACATCGCACTGTGCGAAAAGCTTCTCTCCTTTGTGGATGAAATGAAAAATGAGGGTATAACAGCCGATGACCTTGTAAAGAGTGCAGAGGCTGTTGCTGACAGACTTCTGAAGGAAAAAACCGAGGAGGCGGCTCTCATTTACCGCACCTATGAGGCAGTGGTGGCGCAGAGTGCCTTTGATGACGGTGATTTACTGTCGAGAGTTTACGATATTCTCTGCGGTGAGGATTTCTTTAAGGGTAAAACCGTAGTTATTGACGGCTTTCCGTCCTTCACCTATGATGAGCTGAGGCTTATTTCACTTATGATGAGACAGGCGGAAAATGTCTATGTTACCCTCTGCCTCGATAAAATCGACATCACTGCGGGGACAGGTCCCTTCCCTTACATTCAGCGTACCGCCCGCAAGCTTATGAAAACAGCCGGTGAATATAATATTGCCGTGTCGGAGCCGATAGTCTGCAGGGGTGAGAGTGAATATTTCCGTGAGGATATTGCGCACATAGAAAAGAATATCTATAAGCCCGATTTCGCAGTTTATGAGGGCGTGAGCGAAAATGTAACGGTTATTACGGCGGGTGACTTTTATGACGAATGTGATGCCGTAGCACGAAAAATAAAGGTTCTTATCCGTGAGGGTGAGTACCGCTGCAGAGATATAGCCGTGGTATACCGTGACGATGAGGGCTATGAAAAGCAGCTCCGCCACGCCTTCCGTACCTACGGAATACCCTTTTTCGAGGATAAAAGGCAGGAGGTTATCCGTCAGCCTCTCGTAAATCTTGTCAGAAGCCTTCTGAAAATCTGCGGTGAGGGCTTCGACAGCGATGATGTTTTCCGATACTTAAAAACTTATCTCACGGGTATTACCGACGAGGAAAGTGCCCTGATGGAAAATTACTGCTTTATGTGGGATATAAGCGGAAAAAAGTGGCTCAGTGAGTGGAAATATAACCCTGACGGCTTCGGTGAGAGTCTCACCGAAAAAAGACAGGAGGAGCTTAAAAGGCTCAATGTACTGAGAGAAAGAACGGTTTCTCCCATTCTTGCTCTGAGGGAAAAAATCGCAGAAGGCAACGCTGTGAATTCCCTTAAGGCGGTTTATACCTTTCTGCGAGACAATAAAATCGACGAAGCGCTTAAGCAGTACGCTCTCACTCTCGAAAAGGAGGGCGATACTGAGCTTGCACTCGAGCAGGAGCAGGTGTGGGATATTCTTATGGAGGCTCTCGACGATATGGCGGGTGCCTTAGGCGAAAGAAAGGTAAGCCCGAAGAGACTCAGTGAGCTTTTTGAGTTGGTCATCCGTGAAAAAACTCTCGGCAAGCTTCCCGACGGCTTTGACGAGGTAAGCGTGGTAGGTGCCGAAAGAATGCTCACAAAAAAGGCAAAGGCAGTCTTTATCGTAGGTCTTAACAGCGGGCTTTTCCCGAAAACCCAGAGTGAAAGCGGACTTTTCTCCGCCTTCGAAAAAAACAGACTGGAGAAAGCGGGACTTTCAGTGGGCGAAGGCATTAAGGAAAAAAGCCTCAAGGAACGATTTATTCTCTATAATGCTCTTTCTTCACCTTCAGAGAGACTTTACCTTTCATGCTGTCTGACGGGGCCGGGAGATGAAAAAAGAACAAAAAGCGAGGGTATCACCCTCTGCGAAAAGATGCTGCCTTCTCTTAAACATATCGTCACCGGTGATGAGGAGCTTATCGACCTGGTGGAAAGTGAAAAATCCGCCTTCAGACTTATGGCCGAAAGATACCGCGAGGACAGTAGTGAGAGTAATACTCTTTACAGCTTCTTCGCGGAGAAGAAGGAGTATGGGGGAGTGCTTTCCTCTATGAGCAGAGCTATCTATAAGGAGCCCTATGAAATCGGTGATAAGGAAGCTGCACTCACTCTTTTCGGTAAGGATTTATACTTTTCCGCCTCACAGATGGAAACCTACAGCAAATGCCCCTTTATGTACTACTGCCGCTACGGTATCGGCGCTTCACCGAGAGTCAAGGCTAAGCTTGATGCTTCGCAGAGCGGAACGGTAGTTCACCATGTTTTGGAAATCATACTGAAAAAGTATAAGGGTAAGGATTTTCTGGCTCTTTCCGATGAAAAAATAAAAGAGGAGCTGCGCCTGTGTCTCGAGGAATATATGAGGGATAAAATGGGCGGAAGCGACACTAAGGACTCCCGCTTCAATTACATCTATTCCCGTCTGCTTAAGGTGCTCAGCGACATAATGGACAGGCTTCGCAGTGAGTTTATGTCGAGTGATTTCGAGCCCTGTGATTTCGAGCTTGCCATAAGGCGTGACGGTGATGTGAAGCCCTTTACTCTCGAGCTTAAAAAGGGCACGGTGCAGATAAGGGGAATTATCGACCGTGTGGATAAAATGGATATGGACGGTAAGCGCTTCATCAGAGTCGTGGACTACAAAACGGGAGGGAAAACCTTCGAGCTTTCCGATGTTCTGGAGGGACTGAATATGCAGATGCTTCTTTACCTTATCTCTATATGGAGAGAGGGTGAAGGGGAGTATAAGGATATTATCCCGGCAGGCATACTCTATTTCCCGGCTAAAATGAGCGTGGTAAATGTGGAGTCAAGATATGAGGATGAGGACATCCGCAGGGAAAACCGCTACCGTGCAGGTAAAATGAACGGTATGATAGTGGATGACTATGATATGGTAAGCCACATGGATAAGGAGGGCAAGGGACTCTTTATTCCCGTGACAGCCGACAGACGGAGCGGTAAAATCAAGGGTAAATTCATTTCTCTTTACTATCTCGAAAGGCTCGGGAAAAAGATGGATGAGGTTATCGTAAATATGGCGGAGAATATTCAGGACGGCATAATTCCTGCCAGACCTGTTTACGGCTCCTCCTACACGGATGTGTGCGACTGGTGCGACTACAGAGAAATCTGTCTGGAGGAAAACCCCGAAAAGAGATATATCAGCAAAATACCCCACGACGAATGTCTGGAATTACTCAGAGAAAAGGAGGAGACAGAATGAGCAGAAGCTGGACAGAAAATCAGAAGGATGCCATAAGCTCACGCAGAGGAAGCATAGTAGTCTCCGCCGCTGCAGGCTCGGGTAAAACGGCAGTTCTCGTCGAAAGAGTTATACAGCGCCTTACGGACAGTGAAAATCCCACCTCTGCCGACAGACTGCTTATCGTTACCTTTACTAAGGCCGCCGCAGGTGAAATGCTCGAAAGAATAACCGCCGCCGTGGAA
>JAFSDF010000204.1 GCA_017436375.1 Clostridia bacterium
GCTCTTCAAAGTACTTCTTACCAACTTCCATAACAACATCAGAATACATCTGAATGAATCTTCTGTAGCAGTCATAAGCCCATCTTTCGTTACCTGACTTTTCAGCCATAACCTTAACTACATCCTCGTTAAGACCGAGGTTAAGGATGGTATCCATCATACCGGGCATAGATGCGCGGGCACCTGAACGAACGGATACGAGAAGAGGCTTCTCGAGGTCGCCGAACTTTTTACCGGTGATTTCTTCCATCTTTTCGATGTTTTCCATAATCTCAGCAACGATTTCGTCGTTGATCTTACGGCCGTCTTCATAGTACTGTGTGCAGGCTTCTGTAGTGATAGTGAAGCCCTGAGGAACGGGGAGGCCAAGATTGGTCATTTCAGCGAGGTTAGCACCCTTACCGCCGAGAAGCTCTCTCATTGTGCCGTTGCCTTCTTTAAAAAGGTATACCCATTTTTTGCTCATTGGAATCTCCTCCTAAAAAATAATTTATTGGTTTAAGTTACAGCTTAGCGGCTATAGAAATACCCACCTACTGTTTCATCCTTTAGTTTAACAGATTTTTTGACTGTTGTCTATTGTTTTTTTACATATAGATTGTACTTTTTTATCGTCAATTTTGTCAAAATTTACAGAGATTTATACCCTCTCTGTTTTCGCCTTGAAAATTGTGTTAATTTTTTTCTATATATATAGAAATTAAAGTTACTTTGTGTTAGAATGGTAAATTGATATAGAATAAGTTAAGGAGTAGTAACTATGAATAAAAAGCTTTTCGCCGTAATCGCTGTCATTGTAATCGCCGTGACAGCTGTCTGTCTCATCGTTTTTACCGGCAAAGACGAAGCAGAAACCACTGTCCCCGCTGACGGACAGCCCGTAACTGTCGATTTTGACTCTTTCACTACGGAAAAGTCAAAGGAAAACCTTTCCTACGACACCGAAATTACTGTTACCCTTCCCATTGATTTTATCGATGAGGAGTACAGAGACAATCTTGATGCCTTTGCTGAGGCAAAGGGCTATTTTTCCATAAAGAAAAAGGGCGACGACAAGGTTAAAATCCGTATGCGTGAATATTCATACAGGCTCCTGCTTACATCCATCGGTATCGAAACCGTAGGAAGCATCGGCTATGCTATGGACTCAGGTGACTACAGCTTTGTGGACAAGTTTGCCGAATACAACAGCGACTTCAGCGATGTAGTTTTCACGGTTAACAAGACAAAATACGAGGAAGCCGAAAACAAGGATGAATTTTTCAGCACCGTAGCCTTCTGCTGTCTCTACTATCAGGACTACAGCAAGGACAGTAAGGGTAAATGTAAAATCACTCTCTGTGAAAAAGGCACCAATAAGGTTATCGAAACCAGAGAGCTGGACAGAAAAGACCTGAAATAATTAAGGAGTCATAAAATGAGCTTTATCGAATTTGAAAATGTTTACAGAAGATACCAGACAGGAGAAATAATCATCCCTGCCGTAGACGGTGTCAGCTTCTCCATTGAAAAGGGAGAATTCTGCCTTATTGTAGGCACCAGCGGTGCAGGTAAATCCACCGTCCTTAACATTCTCGGCGGTATGGACTCCTGTGATGACGGCAAGGTCCGTGTGGCCGGCAGACCTATTACCGACCTTTCAAAAAGTGAGCTGGTAGACTACCGCCGCTATGAGGTAGGCTTCATATTCCAGTTCTATAATCTGGTACCTAACCTTACGGCACTGGAAAATGTAGAGCTGGCCACTCAGATGTGCAAAAAGCCTGTAAAGCCCGAAGAAATTCTGGCAAGAGTAGGCCTTAAGGAAAGACTCGACAATTTCCCGTCTCAGCTTTCCGGCGGTGAACAGCAGAGAGTTTCCATCGCCCGTGCTCTGGCAAAAAATCCGAAAATTCTCCTCTGCGACGAGCCGACCGGTGCTTTGGACTACCGCACCAGCAAGCAGATACTTTCTCTTTTACACAGACAGTGTAAGGAAACAGGCACTACGGTAGTGGTTATCACCCATAACCAGGCTCTGGCAGCTATGGCTGACAGAATCATCACCATGCGCTCAGGCAGAGTAGTACAGATAGCTGTCAACGACCGTCCCGTACCTGTAGAAAAGCTTGAATGGTAACGAAGGATACGGTAACAAATCCCGCAAACATATAATCTTGAGGAATATTTGAAATGAAAAAAAAGAAAATCAATACAATTCTCATAACTGATACCCGACGGACCATCGAAAGGTCCTTTTCAAGATTCATTTCCATAATCTCCATCGTTGCTCTGGGTGTCAGCTTTTTTGCAGGTATGAATGCCATCGCACCGAATATGTATGACACGGCAGCAAAGTATGTGGAAGACAGCAACGCTATGGATATACAGATTATCTCTACAGCAGGTCTTACGGAAAACGACCTGGCTGTTATCGGCTCTGTAACGGGCGTAGAAAGCATCAGCGGCGAAAAATTTGTTGACGGTGTAGTCAAGGTCGGCGGTGAGCCTGTCAATGATATTGACGGCTCTGAAATGACGGTGCGAGCCTACAGCCTCGACATAAACAAGGTCTACGGTGCCGCCAACGGTGCCGATGATCCCTATTATATGAACCGTCCGCAGCTGGTGGACGGCTCCTGGCCCACCTCATCAAATCAGTGTCTGGTGGATGCGAGCACCCTTTCCACTCCCGATGAATTCAAGATAGGCTCTGTTATTACTCTCGAGGGTGACGGCACTGATCTTTCCTCCTCTCTCCTTGGCAAGGATTACACCATAGTCGGTATCATACGCACACCGCTCTATATATCCTACGACAGAGGCAATACCACTGTAGGCACAGGTAAGCTCGGGACCTTCGTTTATCTCCCCTCAGAAAACTTTCTGAGCGATTACTATTCCTCCATTTCCATAAAAATAGCAGGAAGTGAAAACTACGATCCCTTCTCCGAGGAGTACAGCAGCTTTATCTCTCCCTACAGAGATTATATCGAAAAAATTTCCACGGAGCTTCTCGAGCCGAGAATAGCATCTCTTAAGGCTGAGTATGTCTCCCTCGTAGCAGAAAGCGAAATCGAATACGCCGAGGCCAAGGCTGACATCGAGCAGCAGTTGGCCAATGCAGAGGAGCAGGTCAAGCAGATACTCGATATGGCAGAAAACGGCGACGCCCTCCTTTTACAGTATAAGCAGGAATATAATGCCAAGGCTACGGAAGCAAAAAACGCCCTGGATTCGGGCAAAAATGAGCATTCGGCACAGTACACTCTCTGGGAAAGCAAAAGAGAGGAATACAACGAAGCAAAAACAACCATCGAAAAATTCGCCAATGCAGACGTAAATCTCGCCACGGCTAAAACCGAATACAATACAGCAAAGCTGCAGGTAGACTCTATGCTCACCACAGTAAGCTACCTTCAGGACCTTATAGCAACCACCCGCTCGGCTATGGATCAGTTTGATGCCACACAGGGTGACACCGTGGGTCAGCTTATTTCGCGCTTCGAGCAGTCAGGACTCGTGGGACAGGAGGTAGATAATATCCTCGCCTCCATCAACTCTCTCACCGCCGTAGGTACTGCAGAAGAAATGATGGCATATATGGAGCCTCAGCTTCAGTCCTTTGAGGCTAAGCTCGCCGCTTCAAAGCAGGAGCTTTCCGCTGCTCAGACTACCCTTGCCGAAAAGAAGGCTCAGCTGGACAAGGCCGAAGAGCTGGTAGGCAAGCTTCAGCAGGCTCAGGTCAAGCTCGAACAGGCTCAGACTCAGCTCCAGGAGGCTGAAAATCAGCTCACTGCCGCAGGCTATGACATACAGCTGGGTGAATTAGAGGTTCTTTCTCAGCTCAGCGATATGAAAAACCAGATAAACACCTTCGAAACCAACCTAATAATAGCCAAGGACAAGGCACCCACCGTAGAGGCTGATTTCGAGCTGGCTAAGGCACAGGCAAATGAGGAGCTGGAAAATGCCCGCAATCAGCTCGATGCCGCCAAGGATTTCCTTTTAGGTCTCGACAATGCCAAATGGTATGTTAATGACAGAAATGCCTGTCTTTTAGGCTTTGAGGAGTACGGACAGACAGCAAACCGTACAGCCGCCATAGCCTTTCTTTTCCCCTGGTTCTTCTTTATAGTTGCCGCCCTTATGTGTCTTAACACTATGGCACGAATGATAGAGGAGGAAAGAACAAGGCTCGGCACCTTCAAGGCTTTAGGCTTTACAGATACGGAAATCATCGCAAAGTATCTCGTTTATGCAGGTCTTGCCTCCACCGTAGGCAGTGTGGCAGGCTCTTTTATGGGCTTCGCACTTTTCCCGACTCTGGCTCATTCTGCCTTCGGCATTCTATACGACCTGCCTGAAATGGTTATCAAATACCGCTTCTCCTTCGCTCTGCCCGCCATTATTATTTCCATCGCATCTACTGTAGGTGTGACCTACTACACCTGCTGTAAAAATCTGAGGGTAGTTCCCTCCACTCTTATGAGGCCCAAGGCCCCCAAGGGAGGAAAGAGAGTTCTTCTGGAAAAGATTCCTCAGATATGGAACAGACTCAGCTTTACCTGGAAGGTCACCTTCCGTAATGTTTTCCGTAACCTTAAGCGCTTCCTTATGGCTACGGGCGGTGTTCTGGGCTGTACGGCTCTTTTACTTGCCGCCTTCGGTCTCAATGACTCCATTCATCAGATTATGGACAGACAGTTCACCGATGAAAATAAAATTTGGCGCTACGATATGCAGATAGTGCTTAACGGCTCCTACGACACCACTGTCGCTCCCTGTGAGGGCTACGAATTCGTAAAAAGTCAGGCAAGCATCGGCTCGGCTATGCTGGAATATATGGAGGTTTTCGAAGCCACCAATGAAAAGGGTGACAAGCCTCTGGAGGTTTATATGCTCGTTCCCGAAGATGCCTCCGCAGTGAGCAACTATATTGCGCTGAACGATGCGAAAACGGGAGATCCTCTCCCCGTTACCTCCTCAGGTGCCATCATCACCGACAAATTAGCCAAGGAGCTGGATATCTCCCCCGGTGAAAGCATCAGCATCATCGTAAACGACGGCTACAGTATGAAGATACCCGTGGCAGGCATAGCGGAAAACTACTGCTTCCATTATGTCTATCTCACCAAGGATCTGTACAAGGCTGTTTTCGGCATAAACCCACTCTATAACTATATTTCCGCTAATTTAGCCATACCCGATATGGAGCAGGAGCAGAAAAATCTGCTGGCCAAGGATCTGATGAGTGAATACGGCATCAGTGCCGTTGCCTTCACCAGTCAGATACAGAATTCCTTCCAGAACATTATGAACTCCATTAATTACATTGTAATTATTCTTATTGTCTGTGCAGGACTTTTAGCCTTCATTGTTCTTTATAACCTTTCTGTCATAAATATAACCGAAAGAATACGGGAAATCGCCACCATAAAGGTTTTAGGCTTTGATGATACGGAGGTTTCCTCATACATTTTCCGTGAAAATATCATTCTTACCCTCATAGGCACCCTTCAGGGACTCATAGGCGGTATCATAGTTCACCGTCTCGTGCTTAATGTGGCAGAGGTAGACATCATCACCTTCGTAAGAGACATTTCATTTATGAGCTTCGTTTACGCAGTGGCGCTGTCCTTCACCTTCTCTATGACGGTAAATCTCGTTCTTCACTTCAAGCTGAAGAAGATAGATATGGTAGAATCTCTCAAATCAATAGAATAAGGAGAAAAAATATGCTCGTCAATATGAAAGACCTGCTGAAAAAGGCACAGGAGGGCGATTATGCCGTCGGCTCCTTTTCAGTAGCAAATATGGAAATGGTTTTGGGTATTATTAAAGCAGCTGAGGAAATGCGTTCGCCGATTATTCTGCAGATAGCCGAGGTAAGACTCAACCACTCGCCTCTTAAAATAATCGGCCCCTGTATGCTCGCCGCGGCAAAAAATGCCTCTGTTCCCGTCGCCGTACATTTAGACCACGGTACGAGCCTCGAATGTATAAAAGAAGCTCTCGGACTTGGCTTTACCTCGGTAATGTTTGACGGCTCACATCTTCCCTTTGAGGAAAATGTGAAGATGACAAAGGAAGTAGTGGCTCTCGCTAAAGAATACGGTGCCGCTACTGAGGCTGAAATCGGCTGTGTAGGCGGCAGTGAGGACGGAAGCGAAGATATTGCCATGCGCTGTACCTCACCTGCCCAGGCTAAGGAATTTTATGAAAAAACAGGTGTGGATGCTCTCGCCATCGCCATAGGTAATGCCCACGGCTTTTACAAGGATGCACCCGAGCTGCGTTTCGATATACTCGAGGATGTAGCAAGGACAGTACCTGTCCCCCTCGTTCTCCACGGCGGTACAGGTATCGAGCCTGAGGATTTCATAAAATGTCATCAGAAGGGCATAAAGAAAATCAACATAGCCACTGCCACCTTTGCCGCCTGCGAAAGCAAGGTCAGAGAGGCCTACGGAAACGGTGAAATCAAAGGCTACTACGACCTTCATCAGAAGGAAATCGAAGGTGCCTATGAGAATGCGAAAAAGCATATAGAGATTTTTTGGTCACAGAACAAAGCGTGAACCTCAGGGTGACGGTAGTAAAAACGAAATACATTTTATTCAAATAAAAATCTGAAAGGAAGCGTACATTATGAAATATGTAGAATTTGACCGGAGCAAGCCTCTTGATGTAATCCCCATCGGCAGAGTCGCCATCGACTTCAACCCCACAGATATGAACAGACCCCTCGCAGAAAGCTGTAATTTCAATAAATATGTGGGCGGCTCACCTGCAAATATCGCCGTCGGTCTTGCCCGCCTCGGCAAGAAGGTAGGCTTTATCGGCAAGGTTTCCGATGACCAGCACGGTGACTTCGTTATTGATTATTTCAAAAAAGACGGCATAGACACCTCTAATATTTACCGTGCAAAAAACGGTGAAAAATTAGGTCTTACCTTCACAGAAATCAAAAGTCCCACTGAAAGCTCCATACTTATGTACCGCGATGCTATCGCTGACCTCATGCTCGAGCCTGAGGAGGTCAAGGAGGACTACATAGCCTCTGCCAAGGCAATCGTTATTTCAGGTACTGCCCTTTCAAAAAGCCCCTCCAGAGATGCGGCTCTCAAGGCTATGATGCTCGCCAAGAAAAACGGTGTGGTAGTCATCTTCGACATCGACTACCGTGCATACACCTGGAAAAATAAGGATGAAATCTCCGTTTACTACCAGATGGTAGCCCGAAATGCCGACATCATTCTCGGCTCCAGAGAGGAATATGACCTTACCGAAGCCATCACAGGCGTATGCGGCTCCGACGAGGAAAGCGCTAAGCTCTGGCACTCCTACGGTGCAAAAATAGTTATCATCAAGCACGGCAAGGACGGCTCCACAGCCTATACCAACGACGGTAAGAGCTATTCCATCAAGCCCTTCCCCGTAAAGGCTATGAAGGGCTTCGGCGGCGGTGACGGCTATGCCAGTGCCTTCATCCGCTGTCTCCTCGACGGCTATGAAATGATCGATGCTCTCGAGTTCGGTACAGCCTCGGCATCTATGCTCATTTCCGCTCATTCCTGCAGTGCGGCTATGCCCTCAGTAGAGGCTATCGAGCAGTTCATCAAGGAAGAAAAAGAGCTTTACGGTGAAATGGTAGCGAGAGCGTAAACTGAATGCAGAATACAAAATGCAGAATGCAGAACGGCGTGTGAGATTTCGGTAATAAGAAAATGATACACCGCCGCTTTAAGTGCTAAACGCAAAATGACAAACGCTAAACGGGCGGGTAAGACTTTGGAAATAAAGAAATGATAGTCCGCCAACAACATCTCCTGCTATTTTTTCACTGTAGAGCGGGATGACCTCATCCAGCCGATTTTATTGTTTATTTGCCGTCTGAACATAAACCACTGCAAACCTTATAATGAACATACCCCCCGTCAAAAACATCGACGGGGTGTTCTGTATAAGTTGAAAACAGGCAAAAAAGGGGCTGTAAAAAAAGTGCAGACCGCATAAAACAAGATAACTAAAGGGTTTCTTTCGGTATTGAACTACCAAAGAAACCCTTTAAAACTGTAAAAATCAGCAAAAGCAGGCAAA
>JAFSDF010000205.1 GCA_017436375.1 Clostridia bacterium
ATTTCGATAATGACAGGAAAATTAATAATCAGTAAAGCGAAAATTCCTATGACTGCCACGGAGTTTTTAAGTATACCAAGGCTTCCCAGAAGAGACGAATACGCATCACTTATTGACGAGCCTATGACGGGAATAAGACTTCCTATAGCGAATCTTATCCCTTTCGACATAACAGAATCGGTTGAAACGGAAAAAATGCCTTTAACAGAAAGAACAGATGTAAAAAGTGATGAGCCAAGACCGACTATAAATGTTATTAAACGGTTGACAGCATTAAGAAACCGAGAAAAATTTATACTTTTATTCACCGAAAAGCCTATGCAAACACAAAAGAAGCAGCCTATTATGTCCACAAGTCCGTAGTTTATGACAGCAGAGACAATTTCGGCAAAGCCTAATACCAGAGTATTATATGTAAGCGCTGTAGCCGGGTTGCCTGCTACCGTAATAGCCACTGCATATACAGGTACAAACGCTGTCATGAGATTACCGTTAAGCTTCATCAGCGACAGCGCTGAGCTTATAGTGAGATTGATTTCGTCAATAAGAAGAATCGTCACAATAGGTATCAGCAGAACAGAAAGCATATCAGTGAATCTTTTTTCACTGATTATAACCGAAGCAGCCGCACCTATAATTATAAGAGAAAGCACTTTAGCAAAAAGCTCGAGATTACCTTTAAAATAGTTCTTTATGCTGTCCTTATAGTAATTAAAAATACTTTTAAAAGAAGCATTATAAATACTTTCACTGTCAAGAGAGGTTATACCGAAATCTTGCAGAAGATCGCCAACATCATCATCCATTGCTGAAAACAGTCTCTCCGAAAGCTCAGCCTCCAAATCCTCTATGGCAGATACATTCAGAGCAAAGCCAAAGCATAAGGACAATAAAATTATGATAAATACTACCTTTTTCATTTTATAAAAGCCAGAGCAGTGCTCATTATCGAATCTATGTAAGGCACCGCAAGAACAGCAAGCATCATTCTTCCTGTAAATTCCACTGCGTCAGCTATTGTTTTATTTCCGCTTTCTGCGCATACATCAGAGGAAAATTTGGTAATAGCACAAATCCCCAATCCCTTAACCGCAGATGAAAGAATTTCTTCACCGTATTCCATTTCTGACAGAGCATCAGAGAATCCACCGAAAATGCTCTGCAGGTATTCGCTGCAAAGCGAAACAGTCAAAGCAAGAAATACTATCTCGACAGGCAGAACAAATTCACTTAACTGTCTTTTCAGAAAAATATTAAGCAGACATACAGAAATACCGAGAAAAATAATTTTTATAAGCATCAGAAGTCAATTATTTTTCTTATGTTGACAAATAACTCCTCGATATGAGGAATAATCATAAGAAGAACCAGAATTATACCTGCTATAGTGGTAAGAGTTGCGTATTCACCTTTATCGCTTTTAGAAAGAAGCTGATTGAGTATAGCCACGATTACACCTATAGCGGCAATTTTAAAAATTAAATCCATTTCCATATCTGTCTGCCGTAAATCTTTTGAAGAATTGACCTTTCATTTTTTAGATAAGCAAGATAAAAACTGACGCACCGATAAACATTCCCAGTAATGATGACATTTTTCCGTTCTTTGCATAGTCCTCTATAGCCTTATCTCTGTAACCGACGAAATATGACAGATATAGCTTTATTGTGCTTATCTGACTGTCAGTATCCGTAGTACCCAAAAAAGAACCAAGCTGCAACATTTTCTCTTTTTCTTCACTCTTATAATACGAAAATGAGGATATGCTTTCTTTCCATATCCTGCGAAAATCCGAGTGCTCGCCTGTTTCTGAAAAGCAATTCAGAAACATCAGACTTTTCATTGAATCGGCCGACGAAAACATATTAAGTATTCTCGGTATACCTGATTTCGAAAACTGAATTTCTGCTATAAGAGAATTAAGAAAGATTACTGTTTCCTCGAGAACCGTAACCCGTTCTTTAAGCAATAATGACATTTTCATCCCGGCCAGCGTAAACGCTGTCCATAATAAAACTGCTCCTGTAAATTTCATCACGCACCTCAGAAACATCGTAAATATCCGCTATTTCTCCGGGAGCCTCTGCACTTCTCAGAAGAACTATTTTACTGAATCCGCCCGTATCAAGCAGTTGTTTTATCTGCGGTCTTTTCAGCAGATCGTCATAGCAGTCTGCGTGAACTGTCACAAGAAAGCTGACACCGCTGTTTATACCTTTGGTTATGCCGTAAAGCTCATCCTTTTCACCTATCTCATCGATGGCTATTATCTGCGGAGACATAGTTTTCAAAGAAATCATTATTCCCTTGCTCTTCGGATAGTTACTCAGAACATCAGTGTTCAGTCCTACATCATGCTGACAGAACATGCCGTTCATACAGGCTATTTCCTGTCGCTCATCCACAAGACACACCTTAATCATTCTGTCGGAAAGCTGACGGATATAATCGCGGAGAACCGTTGTTTTCCCTGAGGACGGAGGCCCGGCAATTATAACCGAGGTTTTTGTAAGCCCCAATTCCTCAATAATCCCGTCTGCACAACCGAAAACCTGTCTGGCAATCCTTATATTTACGGACGAAATATCTCTGACAGATGTAATTGCTCCGTCTGAATTAAGCACAGCGGTACCCGTTATTCCTGCACGGTGCCCGCCCTGAAATGTAATATATCCGTTAATTATGCTTTCGATATGACTGTACACAGAGTAGCAGCATAGCCTGTTAAATGTCTCTGTGATAATTTCAGGCTTGCATATATAGCAGTCCTCATTCATACCTACAGACAGCTCTCCGTTTTTTTTTACAAACATATAGCCGTATTTCCCTACAAGTATTATCGGCTTACCCACTCGAAGCCGTATTTCATAGGTATCACTTTTAATAATACAATTAAGATTCATAAGCTTGCTTTTAAGAAGAGGAGATAGAATGTTTACAGCACTGTCAAAGTTTTCCTCACTAAAATTCATAATTAAATACCGCCTTTATTTTTTCTACATTTCAAAACTATGATAGCGTGTCCGTTTTTATTACAAATTTTAAGAAAACATCTTGAAGATTGCAGATGTTTATTGTATGATATATTTACATTCCTGTTATGAGAGGTATATTATGATAAGAAACAAAAGATCATTTTTAGCAGATAATCAGTACATTATTGTAGCTTTTTTAGCCACGAGTATTACCATGCTCGCGGTTTATCTTTGCAACGGAATGGTGCCTTTCGGTGATAAAACCATCCTCAGAATGGATCTTTATCATCAGTACGGACCGCTGTTTGCTGAGCTTTACGACATCGTAAAGGAGGGTGGCAGTTTCCTTTATTCATGGAAATCAGGTCTCGGCAGCTGCTTTTTAGGCAACTATTTTAATTATCTTTCCAGTCCTATCGGTGCAATCGTTATGTTTTTCGGACATAAAAATATTCCCGAAGCAATAGGTGCTATGATACTTATCAAGGCTGCTCTTTCCGCTGCTGCTTTCACATATTACATCAAAAATTCAATGAAGCGTCAAAGCTTTGCGACAGTATCCTTCGGTGTTCTTTATGCCTTCTGCGGCTATATGCTGGCATATTACTGGAATGTTATGTGGCTTGACGGAATGATTCTTCTCCCTGTAATACTTCTGGGCATCGAAAGAATTATCGACCACGGTAAACCTGCAACATATATTACAGGTCTTGCACTTTCAATGTTTTCAAATTATTACATTTCTTATATGCTTTGCATTTTCTCAGTTATATACTTCTGCTATTACTATGTAATATCCTATGAAAGCGGTTCCCTTATCAGCAGATCTTACCAGAAAAAATCAAACAGACTCTTATGCCGTCTTTCAAACCGCAGATTTATAAGAACAGGCTTCATTTTTGCGCTGTCATCTCTCGCAGCTGCCGGTCTTATGGCCTTTGTACTTCTGCCGGTATACAGTGTTCTTAAGTCAAGCTCAGCCACATCAGGAACATTCCCTGATGATATGAAAAGTTATTTTACTTTCTTTGATTTCTTCGCCAACCATCTTGCAAGTCTCGAAACAACGATAAGAAGCAGCGGAGACGACGTACTGCCCAATGTTTACTGCGGTGTGCTGACTCTCATTCTTGCCCCTCTTTTCTTTTTTACCAAGTCAATATCTAAGAAGGAAAAAATTGCCACACTCGGTTTGCTTACAGTGCTGTATTTCTCATTTAATGTCAATACACTCAATTACATCTGGCATGGCTTCCATTTCCCCAACGACCTCCCCTACAGGCAGTCCTTTATTTATTCGTTCGTACTTCTTGTAATGGCTTATAAGGTGTTTATCAGACTCGGCGAGTTTACTTCAAAGCAGTTCGGTGCCGCAGGACTGGCACTCGTTGCTTTTGTATTCATAGTAGAAGACATTACATCTAAAAATGTAGACTCAGCTACCGTAATGCTCACTCTCGCTCTGCTGGTCCTTTATGTGATACTTCTTGCACTGTTCAAGGACAAAAAATACCAGTCAGCTTCCCTTGCTCTTTTACTGCTTGTGTGTATTTGCAGTGAGGTAGTGATGTGTGACTCAAGCAGGGTAAGCATTACCATAACCAAGGATTCATACGCTTCTGATTATAAAGATTTCAAGGTTCTTAAGGATGCTCTCGACACTGCAGAAAACGGAGATTTCTACAGAATGGAGCTTTCGGATCTGAGAACACGAATGGATCCGTGCTGGTACGGATATAACGGTGTTTCTGTATTTTCATCAATGGCCTTTGAATCTCTCTCAAATTTACAGGACGATCTCGGAATGATGAGCAACAGGATAAACAGCTATACCTACAATCCCCAGACTCCTGTGTACAATATGATGTTTTCACTTAAATACATTGTAAACAATTCGTCACCTAATACTCTTGAGTCACCATTCTATTCGCCTTCACTTAAATCTGAAAAGTTTTCAGCCTATAAAAACAACTATTACCTGCCTATAGCATACTGTATAGACAGCAAAGCTGAAGGCTGGGCAAACGAAGAATATATGGACACCTGGAAAATCGAAACCGGCTCTGACCCCTTTATGCTTCAGGGTGATTATTTCGATCTTGCCTCAGGCGCCGGAAATCCCTTCGAAAAAATTGACGTATCCTATGCCACTTATTCCAATATTTCGCCCTTTACCGAAATCCTTTCAGCCACTAACTTCAGCTATTCTAAAACTACGCCCGATGCTGACGGCTCAGCTGTGCTTTATCTGACCACTGAAAAAAAGGGTAATGTTTATGTTTACTTTGATGTTACCGGAGCCTCTGACAAAGATGTCGTCATAAACTCCAAGCACGGAACAATCACTCAGAACTCACATCAGAACTGTATTTTTGACCTCGGATACTTTGATGTTAATGAATCGATAACCGTTACTGTTCCCTTTGAAAACAATAACGGCACACTGAAGTTTTTTGCATACACAATAAATGAAGATATTTTCGAAAAAGGCTACGAAATCCTCGCTGACACTCAGATGCTCGTGGAAAAATTCGAAAACACAAGCATCAGCGGACGAATAACCGCTAAAAATGACTGTATTCTTTACACATCTGTCCCCTATGATAAGGGCTGGAAGGTAATAATCGACGGTGAAGAGGTGGCAGATGATAACATCATCAAATTCGGCCAAGGACTTCTGGCAGCAAAAGTAGAAAAAGGCAATCACAATGTTGAGCTGGTGTTCGAAGCACAGGGCTTAAAGGCAGGCCTTATCATCTCGTTCGGTACTGCTTTCATTCTCATACTACTGCTTCTCATCGACAGAATTAAGAAAAAATCCGGTGGAAAAAGACTCTTCCCTGCATTCGCTCCGATAAGCAGTGATTTCTCCGAGGAGCTTTTCATCAAAGCAGAAGACACTCCGTCCCCAGATGTCGTAAAGCCTTATGACAGTAAGCAGCACAGATTACCTGAGAAAGAAATATTCTATCCATCGGACACACTTATAAAGAAAGAAATATTTTTA
>JAFSDF010000206.1 GCA_017436375.1 Clostridia bacterium
CTGGTATAAGGAGGACAGCGATACTATCAATATCGTTATGTATGGCGGTCCCGACAGCTTTGACGGAAGCGAATCGGATAATACTGAAAAGTATGAGCTCAACGGCATTTTTGACTGGGGATGCACAGATACCAATGAAATGTTTTTAACGCATATCAGCGGAGGAGTTTTGCTTTATGGTACTGAGGGCGAAAAATTTCATTTTGAAAAAATGGTAGAAGTGGAATAAAATCAAGTATATTCTATGCACCCTGCACAAAAACAGGGTGCTGTTTTTTTACTGAAAAACCCTACATTTGTAGGGTGACTTCGTTGTTTTAAAAATTGTATAATTTAGAGGTAAAAGTATCTCTTAAAGGCGGTGATGATTTTTGCAGACAGTTAAAAGCCGTAATCTCTTTGACAGCTTCACTATTTTACCCTTTTCTTCTCTGCTCTATAACTTTGACGGGCCGAAAGGGAAAAGAGTGCTCTTTATCGAAAGTGAGGAAAAGCATTTCACACTTTCCTTTGAGGAGGGGATGAGCTGTCTTGATATCCGTAAGGGCGAAAAAAGACCTTATACAGAGGCCGAATATAAAAACGGCAAAGGTTATATTCATCAGCTTCGCATAGGAGAGGCTTCTAACTTCGCATTTTTCCATTTCGAGTATCACGACCGTGAGGGCAAGACATATCTTTTACCCGGTCAGATGCGAGGAACAGAGGGCTACACCTGGTCCGAGAGTGAGGTCGAGCCTGTGTTGGTGGAGATAATGAACAGCATCACCCTTAAGGAAGAAGTCCAATCACCTTCTGTTTGTGCTGGGACAGACGGCAAGGCTGAAAAAACAGTATGGCAAAGAATTAAAAAATTTATTTCTTGAAGGAGGAAAATAAAATGAACACAAGTAAAAGAATTATAAGTATACTGATGTGCGTGCTTATGCTTATGAGCGTGGTATCGGTAAGCGTTTCGGCGGCGTCGGCTCCAGTCTTTGATATTGAATGTGACCGACTGGAGAGGTGGCTTGTTACCCGTACCGTACCCTTGATGGTCAGCGATTTCACTGTGCCTGACGGTTTTAAGGTTGAAGCAGTACAGAGTAAAGACAAAGAAACAGGAACAGTTCTCGAAGAAACGGACAGATATATCGGTGGAAGAACCTACACCATAGGTATTGTTTTCAGCAGAAACGGCGGATCGATTCCACCAACTCTGCTCAACAGCACAGATATTAAGGTGAACGGAGTTGTCGTTCCGTCTTCAAATATTACGCCGGTTGAAGGTAAGGTTTTAGTGACTGTTGAAAAATACATTGAAAAAATGTATGTAAGGACCTTTTCTCTTGAAGGCAAAGGCTATAAGCTCGGCGGAACTGTTTCTGATTTTACCGTTGACGAGACCTACTGTGACGGTATACATATAAGGGATTATTATTTCCGTGATATTGATGCAGACTGTGATGTTCCGGGCAACGACATATTCGCTGCTGACAAAAACTATGCACTTTGTGTTGACCTGTATATTGACGAAGATTTTGACCTTTCTCCTAATTTTGATTTCAGCGAATTCAGTTCAATCGATCTGCCTATAAAGAGTGGGGAGCTTGTTTATGACGGAACCGATGAAGTCGGAAGATATATTTGTTTAAGATATGTGCTTGAGGCTCCTCAATATATCGAAGCTGTTGAAATAACACTTGACGGTTATGAATACGGAGCAGAAGTCGGTGACATCATTGTCAAGCAAAATGCAAAGGGTGCAGAGTTTGTCGGCGGTCAGAAATACGGCGGCGGGTATGCCGTTTTTGCTGATGACAGTAACGGTGATAAGCAATTAATAACAGATGAGGCCATCATGTTTGAGTATAACACGCAGTATTATCTTGGTGTTATGTTACATGCTAAGGAAGGCTATGGCTTTGATACCATAACTGATTCCGATGTTGCATTGAAGGATTGCGGACTGCCTTTTTATTTTAATAAATCAAATCCTGATAAAATAGATGTTTATTTCAAATTACCCAAGTTTTATTCTGCGAATACTGTCAGAGAAGTTAATCTCACTTTAGACGGATATAAGTCAGGTAAAGCAATCAAAGATATAACCGTTTCCACCGATGCTGCAGGAATTGAATTGGCTGATGACGGATATGTAAATGAGTGTGCGATTTACGGCAGCACTGACACAAAACCCGACCATACTGTCTTTTTACCCGGTGAAACCTATCGTCTTGCTGTTTGCTTCGAGGTTAAACCGGGATATGAGTTCTATCTTGATGATGTAGCAGAGATTTTTAATCTCGAGGGTGCAACATTTGAAAGCATTAAAAAGAATGGCAACTATTATACTGCAATTTTCGCTCTGCCCGTGCTTGAAAGTGAGAAAATCACACAGGTTGAAATCGGTCTTACTGCTCCCGTAGTCGGCGAAAACCCCGATCTTACTCTTGAACTTCCTGCAGATGCAGCTTATGATCTGAGTGACAGCTTAACCGGCATTCAGTGGCGTGAAAACGGTGTTTCAGGCTCACCGCTTCCTTATTATTACGAATTTAAAACAATTTACACTTATAATGTTACTGTATTGCTTCTTCCGAAAGCAGGATATGAGTTCGCCGATGCTTCCGTTATTGTGGCAACAATAAACGGAAAGAATGCTCAGGTGAAAAATATTGAGAATAAATTACTTATCAGTTACGAATTCGGTAAAGCATTATGCACTGAACACGATTGGAAAAATGCTGACTGCAATAATCCTAAGACATGCAGAAAATGCGGTACAACAGAAGGCGTAGCACTCGGTCATTCCTGGGCAAACGCTGATTGCGACACACCCAAGACCTGCAATACCTGCGGTGCGACAGAGGGAGTAGCACTCGGTCACTCTTGGACAAACGCTGATTGCGATACACCCAAGACCTGCAACACCTGCGGTGCGACAGAGGGCTCAGCTCTCGGACACACCGGTGGTACAGCAACTTGTGAAAAGAAAGCACAGTGCACCGTATGCGGTGAACAATATGGCGAATTAGCATCCCACACAGGCGGCACAGCCACCTGCACCGAAAAGGCAAAATGCTCCGTATGCGGTGAAGCCTACGGCTCGGTAAATAAGGACAACCACAAATCACTCACCACTCTCAAAGCAGTAGCCGCTACCTGCACAAAGACAGGTCTTACCGAAGGCAAGAAGTGTACCGATTGCGGTGTTACTACCGTAGCACAAAAGACGGTTGCCGAGAAGGCACACACCCTCACTACTCTTAAAGTTGTAGCCGCTACCTACAAGGCAGACGGTAAAACCGAGGGTAAGAAATGTACAGTCTGCGGTACAGTAACCGTAGCACAGAAAAAGGTAGCAAGAAAGACTCTCAAGAAGGTATCGGGCCTTAAGACCAAGGCTGTCAAATTAGCCTCAGGCACAAAGACCACTCTTACTCTTTCCTGGTCAAAGGTGACCGGTGCAGAAAAATATCAGGTACAGCAGTATGTAAATAAAAAGTGGAAGACAATCAAAACTACCTCAAAGACCTCCTACACCGTAACCAAGCTTAAGGCAAACAAGTCCTATAAGTTCAGA
>JAFSDF010000207.1 GCA_017436375.1 Clostridia bacterium
ATGTGGGGCGCGGTTTTCGTCGTCGCAGGCGTGCTTTTCGCTCTCAATGCGCTGGAGATAACGAACATAGATATTTTCTTTGAGGGCTGGTGGACATTTTTAATTATAGTTCCGTCCTTTATCGGCCTTCTTACTTCAAAGGACAAGACGGGTAATGCTATTGGTCTCTCTGTCGGTACATTGCTGTTTCTCGGCACTCGTGATATTATTACCTTTGATATGCTTTGGAAGCTTATTGCCCCCGTGATAATTATTTTCATCGGCTTCAAGCTTATCTATACAGGCATAGCAGGCAACAGAGGCACAGAGGTGCTGAAAAAAATAAAGGCTAACGGCGGCAAGATAAGAAATTCAGCTGCGGTATTTTCCGGCACTGATATCAGCTTTGACGGCGAAACCTTCACAGGTGCAGAGCTTAATGCTGTATTCGGCGGTATAAAATGCGACCTTCGTAATGCTGTTATCGAGCAGGACTGTACGGTTAATGCTACAGCTATCTTCGGAGGTATAGATATTTTTGTCCCCGACAATGTAAATGTAAAGGTTTACTCTAACTCTGTTTTCGGCGGAGTCGAGGATAAAAGACATTACCGCTTTAGGGGCGAAGGCCCTACCCTTTATATCAATGCAATCTGTATGTTCGGAGGAGTTGATTTGAAATGACGGTATTTCAGAGAGTAGTAAAATACTGTGCGATGGCATTTGCGGTTTATCTTGTCGTGCTTATTTTCGGCGGTATACTGGCGGCTGTAGGAGGTCTCAGCTTTCTCAGCGACCGTTTCGGCGGAAAAGAAGAGCCGGGCGAAGCCAAGAGCTATACCGTAAGTCAGGAAATCGGCGAGATAGATATAGATTTAGGTGCGGTAGACTGTGACATAGTAACAGGCGACGGCTTTTCTGTAGAAAGCAACTCATCTAAGCTGGAGGTAAACGACAGCAACGGAAGATTGGTTATAACCGATTCTACACGCAATCCTAAAAGTCCCGTAAAGGTTAAAATATCTGTTCCTGCAAATGCCGATATCCGAAGGATAGAAATTACTGCAGGTGCAGGAGATATTTATGCTGAGCGCCTTGTCTGCTCCTCTCTCAGTCTCGAGTGCGGCGCAGGTGATGTGGAAATCGCTGAGGCAGTGGCTACCGTGAAAGCAGACATAGAGGGTGGCGTAGGTGAAATAACCGTAGGCTCAGGCACTCTCAATGATCTTGATTTAGAAATGGGTGTAGGCAGTCTGAAGCTCACAAACCGTCTCAGAGGCGAATGTGATCTGGAGTTCGGTGTAGGCGATGCTGATATTACTCTTATCGGCTCGGCAGAGGACTACAGCATAAACTATGACTCTGACGGGGACAGCAGCAGAACATCGGTCAATATCGATAAGGGTATCGGCACGGTAAAAATTGAATATGCACAGGCAGGATAATATATTATAGTATAAGAAAAGACAGACTTTCGAGAGAGTCTGTCTTTGTTAGTGCCCGAAAAAAAGCGTTTATGTAGTGACACGGCTTGCCGTGTCAGCTAAATCACGCATAAGACATAACAGTAGGGACGGCCATAGGCCGTCAGACGGTTAACGCTTCGCCTTATCTTTATGTCATCTTGAGCGTAGCGAAAGATCTTTAAAAACCTGTCTTCTGCAAAGATCTTTCACATTCGTTCAAGATGACACTTCCAAGGAAGTGAGCCTTAAATTAATGATATTGCTTTTACCTGTAGTTATCCTCGCCTGAAAGTAGAGGTGTCAACTGATAGTGTGACGGAGGTTGTTCAGCATAGCATTTAGTGTAAAACATTCCCATACCTCATATAGAAAAGGAAAGGGAAAAGTAGGAACGAACACAATATATAGTGGTAAAAAAGAAGCCACACCCAAAAACGCACGGGAGGGTGTACAGAAAGAGAGAAGTATAGTGCATAAGTGCCAAATTTTTTTACAAAAAACTGTTGACAAAGACGGAAAAGGGTGATAGAATAACGCTACTGTTTCGGCAGAAGCCGGGGCAGAGCGAAAAAAGTCGATACGAAAAAAGCTTGAAAAAAGTTTAGAAAAAGTATTGACAATAGGTAAAGAGTGTGATATACTCTTTAGGCTGTCTCGAAAAAAGGAGACGGCGACGGACCTTGAAAATTAAACAACGATATTAAGAAAAGGAACCCGAGATTTCGATGGTAGAAACCATCAGAAGAGTTTTAAAGTACTTTTCAAACAGTAATACGGAACGAAAGTGAAGTATAGTA
>JAFSDF010000017.1 GCA_017436375.1 Clostridia bacterium
AAATCTGCTTCCGTTAAACTTCGAAGAACCTTAAATGCCCGAGTTATAGTGCATTTGAGGATTTCTTCGACGAAGTTATACTCGCGTATTGCGAGGAGAAAAATTATCAAAGGTGCTGTAAATCGGACATTTAAGGCTTATAAGGTTCGATTACTGTCACCTTAAGGAAGGAAAAAGAAAAAGAAAAAGGAGATAATGCTATGGATTACAGCTTGAGCTTTAAGGATAAATCCGTTATCATCACAGGCGGTGCGGGCGGCATCGGTCTCGAATGTGCCAGAGGCTATCTGCAAAGCGGTGCCTGTGTATATATTGCAGACTACAGCACTGATAATCTTTCCGTGGCAGAAAAGGAGCTTAAGGAGACCTTCCCTGACGGTAAAATATTCTTTATACAGGCTGATATTACCTGTAAAAAGGGCATAGAAAAAATCATTTCTGCTGTCAGAGAAAATACGGGTACTGCAGATATACTCGTCAATAATGCGGGTGTGGCAAGAAGCATCTACAGCGTAAATGAAACTGAAGAAGGCTGGGCGAGGGTGCTGGACATCAATCTGACGGCTCAGTTCTTTATGTGTCAGGAGTTTGCACGGGAGTTCTTTATTCCGGCAAAAAAAGGCAAGATAGTAAATATGTGCTCTCTCGGCGGAGTAATGGGCATTCCTGCCGCCGCCGCTTACAGTGCAAGCAAGGGTGCTCTGATACAGACTACCAAAGCTCTCGCCTGTGAGTGGGCGAGATTCGGAATACAGATCAATGCTGTCTGTCCGGGCTTTGTGGATACACCGCTTATCGCGGAAAATACTGCCGATGAGAGATGGTTGGGCTATGTGACTATGCGTACCCCTCAGAGAAGACTCGCCGTGCCCGAGGATGTGGCAGGTGCAGTGCTTTTCCTTTCATCGCATCTGGCAGATTTTATAACAGGAACATCTATCGTTGTTGACGGAGGCTTTTCAAGTGGCTCTTAATATCAAGGTAAAAGTTAAGGATAAAGATGAAAATAATGCTCCTTTTGTAAAAAAGGAGGTGTTTATCCCCGAGGTGAATGCTTCGGAGGGTGAAGTGAAAAGGGAAGTTTTTATGCCCCGTGAGGTATATATTCCCGAGGAAAAAGCAGAGACTGTTTCTGAAAATGCACCGGCAGACGAAAGGGAAACAGAGGCTTATTCCGATGTTATGAACGATCCTGAGAGTGAAAATAAGGTCTTTACCGATAAAGGCAAAAAGAACATCATTTTTTATTTCACGGACCAGCAGAGATGGGACAGCTTCACCGAGGATATTATGCCCAATCTTACTGCGCTCGCTCAGGAGGGTGTTACCTTCGATAACTGCTTTACCTGTCAGCCTGTCTGCGGTCCCGCCAGAGCCTGTCTGCAGTCGGGTGTCTATGCCACTGAGACAGGATGCTTTCGTAATGACATCGCTCTGCCTGAGGATACTCACACTCTTGCCGACTGCTTTACTGCCTCAGGCTACGAGACGGCATACATCGGTAAATGGCATCTCGCCTCAGATAAGGATAACGACTATAAAAAATCACCCATACCTGCCGAGAGGCTGGGCGGCTACGGCTATTTCCGCGGTGCAGATGTGCTCGAATTCACATCTGACAGCAGAGGCGGTTATGTTTTTGATGAGAAGGGTGAAAGGATAGATTTTTCGGGCTACCGTGCCGACTGCATAAATGATTTCGCTCTGGAATACATCGATAATTATTCCTCAGATAAGCCGTTTTTTATGTTCGTTTCACAGCTCGAGCCCCATCACCAGAATTCGAGCCGTCATTTCGAGGGACACCCCGACACGGTGGGCGAGTTCGCAGATTATCCCGTTCCCGAGGAGCTTACATATTTCAGAGGTAATTACGAAAAGGAATATCCCGACTATCTTTCGGCAGTTAACCGTCTCGACCGTAATATTGGATTACTCGTCGATAAGCTGAAGGAAAAAGGGCTTTACGAGGATACGGTTATAGTGTTTACCTCCGATCACGGCTGTCATTTTAAGACAAGAAACTCTGAATACAAGCGCTCCTGTCACGACAGCAGTACACACATTCCTCTCGTTATAAGGGGCGGAGAATACAGAGGCGGTCTCATTGACAGAAGGCTCGTCAGCCTTATCGATCTGCCCGTTACACTGCTTTCTGCGGCGGGTATAACTGCACCGGGCAATTTCCGGGGTATCGACCTTGCGGGGGACAGGAGAAGAAATGAGGTTTACATCCAGATAAGCGAAAGTCAGTGCGGCAGAGCCGTAAGGACCAAGCAGTATCTTTATTCTGTCAGTGCACCCGGATATATTGCAGGTATGACAGCAAAAAGCTCGCCCGTTTACACTGAGGAATATCTCTACGACATAGAAAACGATCCTATGCAGCTTAATAACCTCATCAAAGAGCCCGAGTATAAAATAGTCCGTTCAGCGATGAAAAAGGCTCTCCTTGAGCAGATGAAAAGCATCGAGGGAGCAAAGGCGATGATACTGCCTGCGGTGACAGCGAAGAAAAAATAATGCGGATAAGCCTCTCACGGAAGACATTGTCATTAATTTAAGGAACATTTTTTTGGAAGTGTCATCTTGAACGAATGTGAAAGATCTTTGCAGAAGGCAGGCTTTAAGATCTTTCGCTCCGCTTAAGATGACAAATTGACTCTTAAGTTAATGGTATTACCTGAAAGGAGAGGTGGCACAGCTAAGCTGTGACGGAGAGGTATAATTCTGTAGGGACACGGCGTGCCGTGTCCGCTGAAAATATAAAAAAGCAGGGCGGGATGAGTCATCCCGCCCTGAGAGTTTTTATAATCAGAAACTGCATTTCGCACTCAGCATTCCTTCATCATTGAAGGAGAAGGATACAGTATAGTCTTCTGCACTTCCGTCAGTATAATTTATACTTATTGTGATTTCATCCTCCACTTCGGATAAGGGCATATCAGGGGATGTCATAAAGGCATCTGTAATAATTTCAGATAAAAACCACTCAATACAGATACCGTCTGTTTTTTCGTATATTTCTGTATATTCTTTTCCTGTTACTGTTATTGAAGTGCCTTGTTTTATTGTTTTGATATATTCTGACAGCGAGCCTCCGAGCTTGCTTTTATCTGAAACGGTAATTATTCCGCTGTCCGTACAGGAGATAGAGATTTTATCCACACTGTCAGGATTTTCAATTTTAACTTTGAGATAATCGGCAGTACCGAAGTAAACGGTAGTATCTTCCTGTATGCCTCGGAGGTGCCAGTCACAGTCTTTGCCGTAAAGCTGTATGAGCCTTTCTTTCAGCTCAAGCATAACCGTGTCCTTTTCACTGAATGTCATTCCTTTTGTGTCCTTTGCTATAAGTATGCCGCCCATGGGAAGTGTAACATCGGCATCTTTATTTATGACGGTTTCCGTTTCGTAAGCGGCATTGGCGACCATAAGGAAGGCTTTCTTCGGTGGAGTGTTTTCCGAAGTAGCAGATGCAAATTTTTCATCGGTTGTTGTACCGCCGATAAAAAGAGAAAATACTGCTACAAATATTAAAGCGAATACGCAGCTCAGAGCGGCTACTCTGCCCATTCTGTTTTTCATCATTCTTCTTTCTTCTTTCATACTGTTGACCTTACATAAAATATCATTGGCCATTTCTCTATCGGTTTTCATAAATGAAATCCTCCTCTTCGAGTTTATTTTTCAGTGATTTTCTGGCTCTGTGTAAAAGCACAGATGTGTTCTTTTTTGACTTTTTAAGTATTTTCGATATTTCCTCTACGGTAAAATCCTCGAAATAAAACAAAGTCAGTACATTTCTGTAATCGGGGCTGATGCTTTCCAGTGCATCGTGTACGGCTCTTTTTTCCTCGTCTTTAATATAAAGCTGCAGGAACTGCTCCTCCTCGGCGGCCACATTCATTATTTCATCGATCGGAATCTCTCTGCCGTGAGGATTTTTTCTCATCCAGTCCAGAGCGGTGTTTCTGCCTATCGTGTAAAGCCAGGTTTTAAAGGAAGCCGTATTTTTATGCTTTGGTTTTTTGATCAAGAGCTTGACGAAGGTTTCCTCTGTCAGATCCTCTGCCACAGACAGATTATTTACGACGGAATTAATGTAATTCTGTAAACCCAATCTGTACTGAGAGATAATCTCGACCAGAGCATCCTCATCACCCTCAAGAAAACGGCGGTAGCTACTTTCACCGATATCCATAGGCTCCTCCTTTCCGAAGACTTTTTTGTGCCTTCACTCTTTAAACGAATATTTAAGAAAAATATTACACCTTAAATCAAAATTTCTCATCGGAAAAACTAAAAAAGGGGGCTGTTGCATTAAGCGCAGACCAAAAAGCAAAACAAAAAACAGATGTGTCTGAGTTGATTTCAACTGAAATACATCTGTTTTTATATTTATTAGTCAGAATTATCTGTGTTGCACAAGGGTAAAAATTGCTTTTTTAGCCGTTTTTTCGCCCACTCGAAGTATAAACATACGCCTTCGGGACGAAGAAAACGACTTCTGCATCTTAATGCAACAGCCCCTTAGTCTGTGTAAAAGTGGCGGTGCAGATTTGTTTCATTTTAGAAATCTTTCACGCCCATTATAATGACACCGAAGGTGCCACTGCTTCAAGCCTCCCCTGAAAGCGGGAGGTGGCACACGGAGTGTGACGGAGGGGTTCTCTGCACTCTGCATTCTGCATTATTTCTGCTCTCCGTATCTGAAGCCTGTCTGAGGTGCCTGCTGCTGAGGAGCCTGAGGCTGAACGGGCTGCTGATAAATATAAACGGGAGGCTGCTGTGAGTAAACAGCGGGTCCGCCGGGATATGTGGTGAAAACAGGCTGATAAACTGCAGGCTGAGGCTGTGCCTGTACCTGAGGCTGAGGCTGTGCCTTGGGCTGAGCTGACTTTTTCTGCTGTGCTTTGGCCTGCTCTGCGGCTAAGGCAATATCCTCGGGCTTTTCGTTGGGCTTGGAGTCGATAATCTGCTGTAAAAGTCTGATGATTTCGCTCATACCCTTGAAGATTACACCTACCACGAGACCTGCTACGAGACAGAGTGTGAAGTAAACGAAGGCGAGCTCATCGGAAAGAGCGGCAACTACGGCGCCTGAGACAGCACCTGCACCGGCTGAAACGTATGTGAGAACATTCAGAGCCTTTGCAAAGGGGTTTCTGCCCACGCGGTCCACACCGTTTGAGGCCTTGATGAGAGCCTCATATTCCTCGTCGGTAACGATAATGGGAGTAACCTTGTTACCGTCGGTCTTATAGGTGAGTCCCCATGCCTGGAGGTCTGCGTCCTTTCTTTTATAGTATTCCTCTGCCTGAGTTTTCTTCAGCTCCAGAATTTTATTTTCTACCTGCTCTAACATTATGAATCATCCTTTCGGTTATAATTGTGTTCATTCCCTATTAGATTATCACACTTTTCAAAAATGTTCAATAGAAAAATCAAAAAAAAGAAAAGACAGTCAGCAAATCCATTATTTACATAATAAAAAACCGTCTTTTTATGCTAAAATGACTTGAGAGGAAAAGCCCTGATTACGGGTAATAAATCAAAGAAAGGAAAGCAGGAACCGTTCCTGCGATGATTGAACTGACTATGAAAAAACATTTTAAGGCACTGCTGCTTTTGCTGATGCTTTGTATAATCTCCTCATTATTTATTTCCGGTGCTTCTGCCGCCGATGCCTCCTCGAGGGCAGGCAAGGTGGCTACGGAAAGCACCGCACTTAATTTAAGAAAAAGCGCCTCTACCTCTTCGGCGGTGGTAACTCAGATGAAAAAGGGTAAATATCTGACCCTTTTAAAAAAGGAAGGCTCCTTCTGGAGGGTGGAGTATGCCAAGGGCAAAACAGCCTATGCACACGCAGACTATATCGACACAGTTTCCTCAAAGGTGATGTCTGTGTCCACACAGAGCGGAAATCTTAATGTGCGCTCCTCGGCGAGTATCTCGGCAGAGATTAAAACCACTCTGCCTAAGGGAACCGTAGTTCTGAGACTTTCAGAGAAAAACTCCTTTACCAGGATACTTTATAACGGAAGCAGTACGGGCTATGTAAGCTCGGCCTATCTTTCGGAGCTGACCTCATCGGGCACCTATAAGAAAATCTCCCTTTCCGTGCCCTCCTTCAAGCAGACCGATTCCCGCTGGGCAAATATTAAAATAGGCACACAGGGGGATACGATTAAATCCAGCGGCTGCACTACCACGGCTCTTTCTATGACCGAAAGCTTTCATCTGGGAAAGACAGTAACTCCCGCAGATATGGTGAAAAGACTCAGCTATTCCGCTTCGGGTATGCTCTACTGGCCCTCTGATTATGCTACAGAGCTCGTTTCTTCCTCAAATTATTTGTCTGAAATATATGCACAGCTCAGCAAGGGCAAGCCGGTTATTTTAGGTATG
>JAFSDF010000208.1 GCA_017436375.1 Clostridia bacterium
ACTCCGCTGGGATAGCTGTTAAAGGGTGTTATGTGGAGAATATTTGCATCGGTTTTTTCCAGCTCGGCAGTTCTTATGCCGTCATTTCCCATTTCCAGCATACGGAAATCCGCCTGACAGGCAGAGTAAACCTTGCGGATTTTTTCATAGGAGGGATTTTCGAGAGCGAAAATTTTATTTCTGCCTAAAAGCATAACGATGAGGCTGTAAAGATATTCGGCACCTGAGCCGATTACGATGCACTCGGGCTTGGTGATTATGCCTGCGTTACGGGAGAGATAGTCGGCGATGGCTTTGCGAAGCTCATCGCAGCCGAGGTTAGGTGATTTGACCAGAATATCCTCACCGTAAACGGAAAGCACCTTTCTCATAGTCTTGGAGAGAACAGAGAAGGGAAACTCGTTTACGGCAGAGTGTATGCTGTGCCTGAGGACCGTTCTTTCCTCTGTTTTTTCATTTAAGGCAAGAAAATCATTTGCCTTGTATATTACGAAATAGCCTCTTCTTTCCCTTGCCTCGGCATAGCCCTCATCGCAGAGAAGACTGTAGCTGTGCTCGACGGTAATAACGCTGACACCTGACTCCTCGGCTAAAAGCCTTTTGGAGGGAAGCTTTGAGCCGTATTTATAGATACCGTCGGTGATATCCTGACGGAGCTGGCGGTAAAGCTGAAGATATGCTTTTTCTTTTGAATGATTATCAATTCTGTATTTCATAATATCGGTCCTTTACAAAGATCCTTCACATTCAGTGACTTTTGCTTCGCAGAGTGACTTTTGTCTTGGCAAAAGTCACCAAAACCGCTTTTTTTGTCGGAAACAATCCGAACGAAGAAAAGTAACGGAGTAAGGCTTTAATTTCTTTTATGTAGCATCCTTAGTCTGCCGTTTAGTTTAAAACAGCCTTTCTGCACTACCGTTATTTTCAGTTCTATGCTACCTTCTTACCGACAGAGAGAAGGCAGGCGGTGCTTTTTATTTTATGCTGTGCAGTGAAATCGCTGCCCTAGCTCCCTCATCCCACAGATATTTCGTCTGATGTATGCTTCGTCTCATTAGTCACCTTCGCTCCGACAGTCGCTTCCCGCTCTGTCTGCTTTTCCGACAGGCTCTGCAGGTGAGGCTTCGGAAATAACCGAGAAGGAGGGGTTCACTCTGCGGACTATCACTTTCGTTTTTCTGAAGTCTTTCCCGCCATTCTGCATTTTGCATTCTGCATTCTGCATTTAAAGTATCTTCCCCTTTTTCGCACCCTCGCGCAGTGCCTGAAAATCAGACAGGAACTGAAGGCGCTTATCCTCGTCGGTGATTATTTCTGAGGGATGACAGGTGGCGATAAAAAAGAGCTTGCCTTTTTTGATGAATTTGCCGTGGTCACGGCCGAGATCAAAGGAAGAGTCTATCATTTTCCTTGCCGCTTTTTCACCGAGGCAGACGATAATTTTAGGCTTGATGATACGCACCTGACTGCGCAGATGCTCCATACAGGTGTCATAGTGGCTGTCGTCGGGAAGCTCATCATCTGAGGGACGGCACTTAAGAATATTAGTGAGAAAAAGCGGTGCCTTATTTATGTCGCACAGAGTGACGAATTTACTGAAAAGCTCACCCTCCTTTCCCGTAAAGGGCAGTCCCGTAAGGTCATCCTTGCCACGGGGACGGTCTCCTACGAAAAGAATGTCAGCGTTTTCATCTCCCTCACCGAAAACTATATTCAGCCTTTCCTCGCAGCAGGGGCATTTTTTACACAGTGAGCAGCTTTCCCTGAGAGTCTCAAATTCGGCAGAGTACATATTTTATCTCTCCTTTAGTCATTCTTTTTTTATTTTATCACAAAAATAAAAAAAGTACAGTATGAATGTTGAAATTCGGAAAAATATGTTGTAGAATAGGAAGGTAGAAAATTAATCAAGTATAAATTACGGAGGAAATTAAAAATGAACAGACCCGTTTTAATCGAAACATCAGCCAGACACGCTCATGTAAGCCGCAGAGTGCTCGACATTCTTTTCGGTGAGGGCTATGAGCTTACCAAGAAAAAGGACCTTTCACAGCCCGGACAGTATGCCTGTGAGGAGAGAATTCAGGTTATCGGCCCCAAGGGCAGCTTCCCCGGCGTATCCATCCTCGGACCTGTCCGTCCCGAAACACAGGTTGAGCTTTCAGCAGGCGATGCCAGAAGCATCGGTGTAAAGGCTCCCATCCGTGAAAGCGGTGACCTGGAGGGCAGCGGCGGCTGTAAGATTGTCGGCCCCAAGGGTGAGGTAGAGCTCAAGGACGGCGTTATCATCGCTAAAAGACACATCCACATGACTCCCGACGATGCCGAGAAGTACGGCCTTACAGATAAGCAGATCGTTTCCGTTAAGGCTGAAACCGACGGCAGAAGCCTCATTTTCGGCGATGTTATCGTAAGAGTAAGCCCCTCTTATGCACTGGCTATGCACATCGACACCGATGAAAGCAACGCCGCATCCTGCGTTCCCGGTATGATGGGCGACATTATCTGATTTAAGGATAAAAGAATAACAGTAAAGGCTTTTTGGGACTCCCATTAAGCCTTTATTAAATTCGCCACCCTAATACCGTCAAATCAAAGGCTCTTAAAATTATCCTTAACTCTTACCGCACGGGTTTTTGTGCGGGGATAAATTGAAAATTTTTATCACTGTAAATCCGCGACCGCAATTCTGCATTTTGCATTCTGCATTCTGCATTATTTTGCGGACACCGCAAAATAACAAGGAGAAACACTATGAAGCACTTTTTTGCTATGCATTCACGAATGAAATATATTAACCGCTGGGCACTTATGAGAAATACCAGCAGTGAAAATATCAGCGAGCACAGTAACGATGTAGCCGCCATAGCCCACGCTCTGGCTGTAATAAAAAATGTCCGCTACGGCGGTAATCTGAACTGTGAAAGAGCCGCCTTTTTAGGACTTTACCACGATATGCCCGAAATAATAACAGGTGATATGCCCACTCCCGTGAAATACCACAGCAAGGATTTGCGTGAAGCCTTTGCCGAGGTGGAGAATATGGCGAGTGAAAAGCTTCTGTCTATGCTTCCCGAGGATATGAAGGAGTATTACAGGAGTGCCTTCTTCCCCGAAAAGGACGATGAATACCTGTGGAAAATACTCAAGGCGGCGGATAAAATCTCAGCACTCATCAAATGCATCGAGGAAGAAAAGGCAGGCAACAGGGAATTTATAAAAGCCTGTGAAAGCACTAAAAAAGCTATCAGTGAAATGAATATGCCCGAGTGTGAGGACTTTCTCAGAGATTTCATACCGAGCTTTTATCTCAGTCTTGATGAGCAGAATGTGTAATTATTACGAAAAAATGACATTTGTCGCTGTACTATTTACAAAATATAATAATAAGATTATAATACCCTTTGAAATTACTTGAAGGTGATATGATGAATAAAAATTCCGGCCGCATAAAAGATATGTGCGGCAAAATAAAAGAGGAGGCTTCTTACCCCGAAGCAGTCCTGTGGTGGGTGACGAGAGTCCTTATTCTTACCTGTGCTTTTATTAATAAAAGCGAGGCTGCTTTTTATCTTGCCGTTTTCGCTTTTACCTTTACGGCAGATATTCTCCGTGCTGTTTTTCCGAAGCTTAAGCTTTCTTACCGTCTGCAGAGCTTTATCTGCTTTCTCGCTCTGGTGAGTACGGTGACCGGTCTTGGCTTCGGTGTGCTGGAGAAGCATCCTGACTTTGACCTGGTTATTCAGCTTGCAGGCGGTATTTTCAGCGGTGCTCTCGGCTATTATATCGCTATGGCTCTCAGAACACCGAAAAATAAAAACGAAAGCCTTTTCGTTACCTTTTTTACCTTCTGCTTTTCGGGAACGGTGACGATTTTCCGCAAGCTGACTGAGTTTTTCAGCGATTTCTGGTTCGGTACGAATCTCTGCCATGTAGAGTTCGTGGAGGACAACCATTGGCTTTACCGTATTTGCGGCCTTGCAATGAGTCCCGAAGCTCAGAGACCGCTGCTTGACACGGATGAGGATTTTATCTTTTCTATTATCGGCGGAGTTTTATCTGCGGCCGTGGTTTATCTGAAATTCAGATTAAAAAGCAAGGAGCTTTTTGAGGGCAAGAGAAAAGATCTTTCTGCTCTTTTCAGAGGTATTCTTCCCCGCATCCGTGATAAGATAGAGCTGGAAATCAGAAAGGTAAGTGAGGATACGGGCATTTTTGACCGACTTTTCTGGTGGTGTATCCGTCTGTGTATGCTCTATGCCTTTTTTGAGTGGGATAACCGGGCAGAGGCGACTCTTATGCTTGCCAATCTTATCGGTACCTTTGCCATTACGCTGGTTCATCTCATTTTCCCGAGAGACTCTGTTCTGTCAAAGATAAGCTATAAAACCCAGACTCTTATTACAGTTATCGTTTTCCTCGGCTCCTATGGCGGTAACTACTGTGAGATTTATTACATAGTACCGAGATTTGACCTTTTCCTTCACTTCGTTTCCGGAGTGCTGTGTGTACTGGGCGGATACTATATCGCCCTCACCCTTGTAAAGCTTAAAACCCGTAAGGACAGCCTGCTCATTTCTATTTTTGCGTTAGCCTTCTCCTGCTTCATTATGCCCGCTTGGGAGATCAGCGAATTTGTCGGAGACTTTATCTGGGGTACATCCAATCAGGGCTTTTACTGGGGACCCACCGAGGATAGCTTTTTCTTTAAGGCTTTCGGACACGGAGTGGGCAATACACAGCTTTACTATCTCTTTGACACGGTGTACGATGTGCTTCTGGCTATGGTGACTACGGTTATTACCTTTATCGCACTTTATATCTGGCTCGAATACAGAAGAAAAAAGACGGTAAACATTCTCGCTTCAAAGGTCACTACAGAAAAAGAAAAAGTTACCTGTTGACAAAATTTTCCTTATATGCTACAATAATGACAAGAAAAAACCTTTACATAAAAGGGGAGTAGCTTTCGCTGTAAATCAACACACGCCCTCGGGCTGGTTTACAGGCCCGGTAATAACCTTGGCAGCAAGACCTTTGGCAGTTCCGCACGGTGCTGTTAAAGGTCTTTTTTAAATGCAGAATGCAGAATTGCGTGCAGGGCTTAGGGAAACCGAAAGTGATACACCGATAATTTAAGTGCTAAACGCTAAACGGGCGGGGAAGGCTTCGGGAAATAAGCATTGATACACCGATAATTTAAGTGCTAAACGCTAAACGGGCAGGGAAGGCTTCGGGAAA
>JAFSDF010000209.1 GCA_017436375.1 Clostridia bacterium
ACCGGGAGCTCTTTTAGCAGCATTCGGAAGCTGTATTCTTTCCTTTACCTTAAAGGATGACATCGCAAAAAGAGGCATACCGATAAGAGACATAGAGATGGCCATAATAGCGTATTTAACTATACCGGCTTTTTCGACATCCATATCAGCAACCACAAAGCCTACGATAATGGGCAGTGCCACGGTAACTGCAGAGCCGATACCGCCGACAGTTTTACCGTAAGAAATAAGGTTACCTCTCTCCTTTGCATCCGGAGTCATAACATTAGGCATACTCCAGAAAGGAACGTCACTGGCTGTGTAAACCATACCCCATATTACATATACTGCTGCAGTGAAAACATAAAGCCAGATTGATTTATTGTTTGTATCAAAGCCCGGGTTTACAAACATAAGAATAGTAAGAATGGCGATAGGAATAGCTGTTATTACCGGATAAGGCTTCATTCTGCCGTGTTTTGTAGTATGTCTATCCATAATCATACCCATCATCGGATCGTTGATGGCATCCCATACTCTGGCAAGAAGCATAAGGAGAATTACAAACATCGCATTCAGCTTAAGAACGCTCATATAATAGTCGGTTATGTAGCTCGACATACAGCTGTAAACCAGTCCCTGTCCTAATGCGGCAACCGCATAAGCAGTGACTTCTTTTTTCGGAACATACTTTTTCTGGTCCATAAATTATCCTCCGTTGAGTTTTAATTTTAATAATTATAACACAATTTTACAATTTTTTTAATATTCAGGACAATTATCTTCATTTGTCGGTGTAGAAAATGATGCCTTCATTTTGTGCCATTTGACCAAAGTTTTTAAAGCAGATTGAAAAGGAAAGGATTATACTGTATCATATAGTTGATTATACTGAAGGGAGTAAAAGCAATGAGTAATACGACGGATTATTTCGTAAATACATTCGGCTGGAAATCAGACAGTAAAACCGATGAAAGATTTGTTTTTATCAAAAACAATGTAAGGTTTTCTCTGCTTACATCGAGGCTTCTCAGAGTCGAATATAACAGAAAGGGAATATTTACCGATGAGCCTACTCAGTCGGTTATAAACAGAAACTTTGATAAACCCGCCTTTAATATAGTGGAGGACGGTGATAAAGTAATTATTATCACAACAAAAACTATATTTAAGTACGATACCGCACTCAGAAAAATGACAGGCATCTCGCTTAAGGGCGGAAAAAATCTCACTGAATACGAGAGCGGAAACCTCAAAGGCACATACCGTACTCTCGATATGGTTAACGGAGAGAGAGAAATCGGAAACGGACTTATGTCTAAAAACGGCGTTTCGGTTATCGATGACAGCAAAAGCCTTATTCTGAACGAAGACGGCACTATCAGTGAGCGTACTAAGACGAAGGATGAATACTATTTCGCCTACGCTCACGATTACAGAGGATGTCTCAAAGACTTTTTCTGCCTGTGCGGTCAGGTTCCTCTCGTGCCCCGCTACTGTCTCGGAAACTGGTGGAGCAGATATAAGGCATATACACAGCAGGAATACATCGATCTTATGGAGAAATTCATCGAAAAAGAAATTCCGCTTACGGTGGCCACTATCGATATGGACTGGCATTGGGTTAATGTAAAAGAGCGTTTCGGAAGCATCAACAGCAAAAAATCTCTCATTCCCAACACGACAGATTTCATTTTTCAGGGAGACGGCTGGACAGGCTACAGCTGGAATACTGAGCTATTTCCGGATTATAAAGGTTTTCTCAGATGGCTGAAGGAAAAGAATCTCAGAATCACCGTAAATATTCATCCGGCGCAGGGTATCAGATTTTTCGAGGATATGTATGAGGATGTAGCAAAAGCTATGGGAGTGGATCCTGCCACTAAAAAGAGGATAGAGTTTGACATAACAGATCCCAAATATGTTGATGCGTATTTCAATCTCGTACATAAACCTTATGAGGATGACGGTGTAGACTTCTGGTGGATAGACTGGCAGCAGGGAAAAAATACCAAATTAAAAAATCTTGATCCCCTCTGGGCTCTCAATCATTACCACACTCTTGCCAATGAAACAGGTGAAAAGAGACCGCTCATTCTCTCCCGTTTCGCAGAGGTCGGCTCCCACAGATACCCTCTCGGGTTCTCAGGTGATACCTTCATCACATGGGAAAGTCTTGATTTTCAGCCTTATTTTACAAATACCGCTGCAAATATCGGCTATACCTGGTGGAGTCACGACATCGGCGGACATCAGATGGGCAGTAAGGATGATGAGCTCTACACCCGCTGGGTACAGTACGGTCTTTACAACCCCATTATGAGACTCCACTCCACAAGCAATGAATTTATGGGTAAGGAGCCCTGGAAGCACAATTTCCAGGCTGAAACCATCGCTACGGAATGTCTGCGTCAGCGTCACGCACTCATCCCCTATCTCTACTCAATGAACTACCGCACACACAAGCACTGTATCGCTCTGTGTGAGCCTATGTACTATCAGTATCCCGAGGCACCTGAAGCCTATGAAGTAAAAAACCAGTATTTCTTCGGCTCTGAGCTTCTGGTCGCACCTATAACACAGAAAGCCAACCCCAAAACTTATCTTGCCCCTGTAGAGGTATGGCTTCCTGAGGGCAGATGGACTGATATTTATACGGGTGCAATTTATCAGGGCGGTCAGAAGATTACTATGTACCGCGGACTGGAAAGTATTCCTGTTTTAGCTAAAGAAGGCGCCATAATCCCACTTTCCGCTAACAACAGAGAAAATGCCTGTGACAACCCGAAGGATATGATTCTGCGTATTTACAGAGGAAATAATGACTTCGAGCTTTATGAGGATGACGGAATAAGCAACGACTTCAAAAACGGAAACTTCGCCATTACAAAATATTCAGTATGTGAAAAGGATAAAGAGCTTAAATTCAATATCTGCCCCGCCGAAGGCAACTGCTCCACGGTGCCGGCAAGAAGAAACTATACTCTGATTTTTGAGGATATAAAGGACGCAGAAATTATCAGCGTAAAAGTAAACGGCAAGCAGTCAAATGCTGAAATCAAGAAGGTTAAGGGCAGGATTGAAATTACTCTCAAGGGTCTTTCTCCCAAAGCTTCTGCTGAAATCATCTTTGAAAGCTACACAGTAAAAGGCAACAGAGACAAGAGAGAAATGGTTATCGACCTCGTTACAAAATATCAGCTTTCGGTAAACCTTAAGAAAATGAAATATAATTCCTTCCTTAAGGATATAAACGGTGAAATACCCGTAAAGGAAGAATGCTTCAGAGGTCCTATAGAAGAAGTACAGAAAATGTTATAAATATTATTTAGAGAACCGATGTAACGCCGGCATCCCATAAGGCAGTATTTCTTTAAAATGTGAAATAATTTCACAATAATGCGTTAAAAATCACCGATATGCGTCAGCATTATCGGTGATTTTACTTTTTTGGAAAAGCTATTTCGTATTAATTAATTCTTCTTCTTTTTATTGTTCATAAAGAAAATTCCGATTACCATAAGTACTATATATGTAATAAGGTAGAAGAGAACAGGAAGTGAGAAGGTACCGTTAGCCTTTGCAGCCTGATAAGGATAA
>JAFSDF010000210.1 GCA_017436375.1 Clostridia bacterium
CCTTCTTTGCCCTTGTTATAATTCTCACGCTCAATAATACCACACTTTGCCTTAACCTGTGATATGTAAAGAGTTGACACTTTAAGACCGTGTTTTCCAAGCACATAATCCTTGATTTCCTGATATGTTGCCTTGGTTTCAGCAGCAGTAATATCAAGCTCTGAAAGGTCAAGTTTTATGTCGATATGTGTGTCCGGTCTGCGTTGGGACAAAAGAACAACCGTCTCTATATGGCTTGTATGCGGGAACATATCCACGGGCTGAATTTTTACCGCCTTATATCCGTTTCTGCACAGATAAGCGAGATCCCTTGCCTGTGTTTCCACATTACAGGAAATGTACACTATCCTGTTTGGTGCCAGAGTTACGGTGCTTTTTAGGAACTTCATATCACTTCCTGCACGGGGAGGATCCATAAATAGGACATCCACCTTTTCCCGTTCTCTCGCCATAGCCACCATAAATTCGCCCGCATCATCGCAGTAGAAGGAAATATTTTCGGCACCGTTCAGTCCGGCATTGATTTTGGCATCCTTTACTGCCTGACTGTTCAGCTCTACGCCGATAACCTCCTTTGCTCTGTCCGAAGCTACGAGACCGATGGTACCTATGCCGCAGTAGGCATCGAAAACTCTCTCCTTACCCGTAAGATCAGCAAACTCCATAGCCTTGCCGTAAAGCTTTTCTGTCTGCACGGGATTAATCTGATAAAAGGATTTGGCAGAAATACGGAATCTTTTACCGCACAGAATATCCGTAATATAGCCCTTGCCGTAAAGAACCGTTTCCTTTTCGCCCAGAACAAGGCTTGTCTTAGAGCTGTTTATATTCCAGACAATAGTGGTTATGTCCCCGTGCTTTTCGAGAATTGCCCGCACAAACTCATCCTTTTTAGGAAAGATGTTCGTGCCTGTGACAAGAACCACCATTATCTCACCGGTAGCAAAGCCCCTTTTAACGAGAATATGACGAAGAAAGCCCCTGCCGGTATCCTCATTATATGAGGTAAGCCTGAACCTCGGGAGAAGGAGCCTTATATCCTTTATAATCTCATCTGCCTTTTCATCCTCTATCATACATTTTTCCACAGGGATAATATTATGGCTCGAGGACTGATAAACACCCGAAATGATTCTGCCTCTCGAATAACCGAAGGCCGCCTGTACCTTATTACGGTAATGATACGGCTTTTCCATACCGATAATCTCTTCCACATGACCGAAGCGGCCGAGAACTTTTATGGCCTTTGCCATTTTAAAGCTGAGCTGCTCCTCGTAGGTCATATTCTGAAGCTGACAGCCGCCGCATTTTTTATAAAAGGGGCAGGAGTTGCCTTTGTCCCTTTTCTGTGTAGTCTTATTGTTTTTCACCGTTTATCTCCTGAAAATAACTCTGAGCGGATGCTTTCTGCCGCCGCCTGTGTATTTTTTCATACAGTGCTTGGCTGAAGCACCTACAATTATGAGAGTAGTGAACGCCATAAAGGTTGCCAGAGGCTCTGATTGCTTTTTCATTTTAACTTCCGCCCTTCCTTTTAAAACATCAGTGTAAATGAGTATTTATATTCCTTGCCTGTTGGGTTTTTATATTCCTCGAGAGTATGGGCGCCCCAGCTGTCATAGCCACCGATGCCCATCTGCCTTGCTACGGCTCTGAAATAAAGAGTGTCACTGTCGGGAAGCTCATGTGTGTGAGGAGCATTTTCCAGTGCATCGGCAGTATAAGGAGAAAGATTAATCTCCATTTCTCCGTCAGCGATAAAGGTTATCGGTGCTGTGCCGTCACCCTTTTTCACTGTTGCTTTTCTGATACCTGTCCTTTCTCCGTACTCCTGAGGCTTCTGATAGGGAACGAAAAGCTCCTTGACCGCAGTTTTGTAAAGACCGATATATGCTCCCTTTTTTCTGTCGATATAGTTTTCGTGAGGACCTCTGCCCAAATATTCGAGTCTTTCATATTCAGCAGAGAGAGGGAACACAATAGAAATTTCGGGAATTTCGGGAAGACCTTCCTCAGCCTTGAAGCTGTAGTCAATATGAATACCCTTACTGCCCACTGTAAAAATAATGTTACCCTTACATTCCGGAGAGGTAGCAACTGAGAAGCCTAATTCCACAGTGACGCTTTTACCGTGGTTTTTCACCTCACCGATGCCTGTCCCGGCGAGCTTGCCCGCATATTTCCAGCAGCCACAGCGTACAGCCTGCTTATTACCTCTGTCGTTATCTGTGAGAGCGCGCCAGAAATTAAGCTCCATATCGCCTTTAAGAAGCTCTCTGCCCTTATGCTTCACAGAGTAAAGCTTATGGCTTCTTCTTGAGAAGGAAACCTCCGTATCACCGCCGCAGATCTTAACCGTACCGTAATTGATTTTAACAGTCATATCTTCGCCTTCGATGTCCGCTTCAGGGAAAGCATATTCGTTTATGACAAACTGCTCTTTGGCTACGGTGTGTCCTGCTTTAGCCCAGAGAGTGCTCCTCTTAAGCTCGAGCATAACATTCAGATAACACTCCGTGGCAGGTACACGGTCAAGCTCCAGCTCTGCCACTGTGCTTTCTCCCGGCTCAAGGTCAAGCGTAAGGTCACCGCTTGCGTTGACACGGTTTTCGCTTACTAACTGCCAGTGGAGATTATATTCACTCAGATTAGTGAACAGGAAGTTGTTCTTAACCTCAAAAATGCCTTTTTTAGCATCGATTACCTTAAATGCCACATTCTGATAAAGATGCTTGATTTCCTTAATGGCGGGCTTTAATTCTCTGTCAGCAAAGACGAGACCGTTACCGCAGAAATGTCCGTCGTGAGTGATTTCACCGCTGTCACCGCCATAACCGATGAATGAGGTGCCGTCATCCTTCTTGATTCTCACTCCCTGATCAACGAAATCCCATACGAAAACACCGAAAAAGGAAGGATATTTATCCATTAATTCCATGTACCTTCCGTTGCCGCCGCAGGAGTTACCCATAGAATGAGAGAATTCACAGAGCATCCAGGGCTTTTCGGGATGAGCGAGAATATCTCTTTCTAAATCCCATGGCTTCGGATACATCTGAGAATAAATATCTGTGACATTCTTGTTAAAGTCAAAAAGCTCCCTTTCTCCCCATATTGACTCATAATGAACAGGTCTCGAAGGATCAACAGAATGGAGATAATCGTGCATTTTAAGGAAGTTTTCACCTGCACTGCACTCGTTACCGAGTGACCAGATAATTACACAGGGATGATTTTTATCTCTTTCATAGAGAGACTCTATTCTGTCCATACAGGAGGGCAGCCATTCCTCTCTGCCGTCGGGCAGAAGCGGTGCCTCCTCTCCCACAGCCATAAAGCGAGTACCGTGAGACTCGAGATTGTTTTCATCGATAACATAAAGACCGTATTCATCGCAAAGGTCGTACCACAAGGGATGGTTCGGATAATGTGAGGTGCGCACGGCATTTATGTTATGCTGCTTCATAATAAGGATGTCCTTTATCATAAGCTCCTTTGAAACAGCCCTGCCTGTATCGCAGGAAAATTCGTGACGGTTGGTACCTTTAAGAAAGAGCCTTTTTCCGTTAAAATAAAGGACGCTGTCTTTTATTTCGATGTGACGGAAGCCTGCCTTAGTACTGACATATTCCATATATGCACCGTCACGGTTTCTCAGTGAAATTACCACATTATATAGGTACGGATTTTCTGCACTCCATAGAGTGATATACGGTAATGTAGCCTTCAGCTGACCTTTATCCTCATTTTCTGCCGCTACGGAATCGGTGGCTACTATATCACCGTTCATATCGTAAACAGTCAGCTCCAATTCCGTGTATTCTGCCTTTTCGCCTAAAAGAACATCTGCCTTCAGTGTACCGTTTTTATAATCGGAAATGTCAGGCAGTGCCTCCACCTTAAAATCGGCAATATACTGCTTACCTGTGGTATAAAGATAAACCTCTCTGAAAATACCCGAGAGACGGAAAAAGTCCTGATCCTCCATCCAGCTCGCCGTACTCCAGCGGTAAACCTCCACTGCTAGAGTGTTTTCGCCCTCACAGAGCAGATCTGTAATGTCAAACTCACTGTGTCTGAAGGTGCCCTCACTGTAACCGCATCTTACACCGTTTACATAAAGATAATATGCACTTTCCACACCCTCGAAGGTGATAACCACTCTTTCCTTTCTGAAGCCCTCGGGAAGGGTGAACCTTCTTATATAACAGCCTACAGGGTTATACTCCGTAGGAGCGAAGGGAGGCTCGGGCTCCTGAATTTTCTCCCAGGGGTACTGTACATTTGAATAAATGGGAAAGTCATAGCCCTCTGTCTGCCAGCAGGAGGGTACGGGGATAATATCCCACTCACCGCAGTCAAATCCAGGAGTATAAAAGCCTTCCTCTTTTTCCTTATATGTGTCAAAAAGTCTGAATCTCCACTCTCCGCAGAGGTCAAAATATCTCGCAGACAGATATCTTTCACCCTTTATCGCCTCGTCAAGGCTTTCATAAGACATAAAGGTAGCCCTTGAGGGCAGTCGGTTTATGCCTGTTACGGTGGGATCGCTGTACCATTCGGTAAAGCCGTTGATTTCTTTCATATTCATTACCGCCTTATTTTAAGTTAACCTTATGCTCGAGTATGTAGCCTGTAAGCCATAAAAGGCCGAAAGCAAAAAGACCGCTGAAGGCTGTTCCCGCCACACCGTAGGAAAGAAGTGCATCATTCACTCTGCCCATCTGCTCAAAGGCAAAATAAACACTGTCACTTCCCACATTGAAGGTAAGAGGGATATACTGTGTAAGGAGATTTCCTACCGTATTATTGATGGAGAAAATACCCAAGAACACCAGTCCGCCCAGAATTTTCGGATGAGACTGTAACGCTCTGGTATTAGCTACGGTTACGGTAAAATAAACAAAGGATACATAAGCAAAAATCGTAATGACTGCCCAGATCGCCGCCGCAATCAGAAGGCTTATCACCGCAGAAGCAGAGGGCAGCAGCTCCAGAATACCGCTGAGACTGATGGCATCTGACATCATACTGAAATAACCTGAGCTTCTCTCTTTGGCATAAAAGAAAATCATAACAAGAGTAAGTGCCATAAGAGCGAAGGAGGCTAATATCCAGATGAAGGAAACGATAACCTTAGAAATAAGAAGGTTGCTGCATTTCACGGGAAGTGTCAGAGTAAGATAGCCCTGTCTTCCGAAAAGAGTGTCATAGAAGCTCTTTATAACAGAAACGAGAGTGATTATCACAGCGATGAAGCCTGCCGCATAAAGTGCGAAGCAGCTCATCACACCCAGCCATGTAGCTGAAGAAAGAAGTGAAAGTCCCATAACTGCAGAAATAACGATAACCGCAGTGTAAATAGACATAGTATATCTCGCCGAATGTCGGAGCTCATGCTTTATAAGCTTACCAAGCATAGCTGAACACCTCCTTGAATACCTCTTCTACGCTTTTACCCTTTTCCCTGATTTCGTCCACATGAGAATTAACGATAAGCTTACCGCCGCTAATCATAAGCACACGGTTAAAAATTCTCTCCACATCACCGATGAGATGGGTGGAAATGAGAACAGTGGAATCCTTGGCATAGTTATTCATGATAAGGTCCAGCACAAAGCTTCTTGCCGCCGGGTCAAGACCGCCCAGAGGCTCATCGAGAATATAAAGCTTTGCTCTGCGGCACATTACGAGGATAAGATTCAGCTTTTCCTGCTGGCCCTTAGACATAGTTTTAAGACGCTGATTTTCGTCGAGGCCGAAATCACGCACCATCTTTTCTGCCTTTTCCTTATCAAAATCAGCATAAAAATCGCTGAAATAGCCTATAGCATCCTTCGGCTTCATCCAGTCGGGAAGGTAGGATTTGTCGGGAAGAAAGGCTACTATACCCTTTGTGTAGGGGCCGGGCTCCTCGTTATCTATTCTCACGGTGCCTGTATGGTCCTTGATAAGTCCCGTAAGAATTTTTATGAGAGTTGTTTTACCGCATCCGTTGGGGCCTAAAAGTCCTACCACGGAGCCTTCTGCGATTTCAAAATTGATGTCATCCAGTACAAGCTTTCTGCCGTAGGATTTTTTAAGTGAAGAAACGTGAATAATACTCATTTGCTTTTTCTCACCTTTCCTAAAAGTTTCACCGCTGTGTTTTTAACCTTTTTTCTGAAATCCGCAGATACCACAGCATAGCATCCGAAGCTCCACAGTGCCTGAAGGACTATTATGGCCACAGGACTGCGGAAAACAGGCATATTAAGAAATACCGACAGGAAGGTGAGCACCAGTGCCACAGCCTGTCCCGAAAGCAGGAGATTTGATGCGAGACGGTCACTGCTGTAAAGGCGGTGTGCTTTTACGGCAAGCTCGGGGAGAGTACACTTATCCTTAAGGCAAACGAGAGCTGTAGCCTTTCCCTTTTCGCTGTCTCTCCTGTAGGAATTCACGATGTCCGAAGCCTTCTGAGAGATAATCTTTACAGATACCACATCCAGAGAAAGTCTCGCGGCACAGTTATCCTCATCCAGGCAGGGCTCCCTGCTGTCCATAAGAAGTACCAGACCTGTTTTTTCAAAGGAAGCTGCTATTTTTCTGAAGGAAGGCACTACTCTGTATTTTACGAGGAAGGAAGCCACCAGCTGTCCCTCCACAGCCACATACATCACATTTTTCTTTCCGGCATACGCCTTTTCCTCAGCCTGAGTAGGTGCCTGTATGCTATGCTCGGTAAGCATCTGACGGTTACCGACCAAAACTCTCCTGTCTGCTACCCAGCAGGCAAAACCTAGCTTTTCCTCATACTGAAGATCACTGGCCTCGGGAAGTGTGATACCGAGAGCATCGACGAAATCCATAAAGCAGTCCCCTGCCATAGAGCCTCCTGCCTTAAGTACGGCGGCGGCAAAAACTGCTGCATCGCTTTTCGAAATAAGAGAGCCCTTTACCCTTCTGAAGGAGGAAACCTCACAGGTGAAAAGATCACGCGCATCTGCCGAAAGTGCCTTCGCCTGAGAAAGAAGCTCAAGGGATTCGATGTCGTTTACGGCTATACCTCTCGCAGAAAGCCGAGAGGCTGTAAAGAAGAAAATTACACTGCTCACAAATTCATTCATCACGGGCAGACAAAAGCACACAGATGAAACGAGAGGAGTTATAAAGGATACTGCATCCTTATTTCTCGTAAAGAGGATAATACCTGCCGCAAAGCCTGCTAAAAGTACAGCCATAGAGGTAAAGGAATAGAATTTATCCTCATCCTTTCTCGGTGCCTTGTCCTCTCTTATTCCGCCGTCCACGCGGCTTTCTGCGCCGTAAATTACGGTAGGCACGGTTTTCTCACTCAGACCGTGAGCCACTACGAGCGCATCATTTTTACCGGAAATATAATGTATACCCTCATATTCACCCTTTTCCGAAAGAGCCTTTACGCTTTTCTGCGCCGTAAGGTCATCGAGATACACGCCTGCGAAGCGCACCGAAACAGCGAAGGCAAGGCAAAGTGTATAGGGCTTTACACCGCTGACACCCAGAGTGCCGAGGGCGGCAGTTATTACATTAAAGAGCATTACGAAAACAGCCACAATAAAGGTAACGGAGTTTTCGTCAGGACTCAGATAACGGATATTATTAAAGCCTAAAGTAAGCTCATTTCTCGCCAGCACACAGATGCCAGCCACTGCAATAATGTGCAGAAGGCTGTAAATAAGCCCGTGATGAGCGCCCTGCAGTCCGTAAGCGGAGAAGGGTACCGTGAGAACTGCACTGACTACCAAAGCCACCAGTGCAAAGATCAGATTTTTCTTTGCTGTCCTGATTTTACCTGTAAGCTTTTCGTCATAATCCTTAAGAGAAATATAGTTCTGTACCGTGTTTAACCGGGTTCTCTTTTTCTTTTTCTGAGCCTTTTCCACGGCTGCAAAAATATCCTCACCCTCACCTGCTCTGACAGAATCCATCATACTGTCCTTGCCCTTACCTGTAGGTGCGGACTCGAGAATAGCTTCATCGGACTCCTTATTCTTGAGAAAGCGGAAATGCTGTGTGAAGGCCACGGTCTTTTTCTGTCCCTCCTGAATGGACTTACCCGCAGACTGAATATAGCTTTTAAGGTCGAAATGTCTGGTTGCACCTATATCGGCCTTTTCTTCCTTTTTTTCGTCAAGGCTGAAATATCTCGTTCCGGAAATATCCTCCCCGGCCTTTTCATCGCTGTCAGCCTTCACATTATCCTCAAAAGACGGCGCCTCGTCAGAAACAGAGGAAATATCCTCCATATCTGCTCTGTCGCCTGTGTATACCTTCACTTCCTTTTCGCCCTCGGAGGAAATGTCCTGTGTGTTCTCCTCAGCACTCTGCTGTGCTTTTTCTGCCTCAGCTGTTTCCTCTGCTGTGGGAATACCCAGATTTCTCAGAAGCTCATCGATATCCACATTCTGTTCCTCATAAAGACTTTCGTCCTTTACATAAACATCAGCCTTGACCTCCTCTACGGGAGTATGCGGAACGAAGGGCTTCATGGGCTCTCTCGGCTTTGACGGAGCCTTTTTCGCCTCGGCGGGAGCCTTCTTTTTATCCTTTTTGTCCTTGCTTTTCTTTTCGGGCTTTTTCTCCGGCTTTACTGCGAAATCCTCACCAAGGTCAAAAATATCGTACTCAGGCTCGGGAGTATCCACCACCTCTGCCTTTTTATTCTTTTTTTCTTTTTTATTCTTCTTTGATTTCTTTTCCTTCTTTGAGCCGAGCTTAGACATAAGGTCACTGTCAGCGAAATCATCTATAAGCTCTTCAAAGCTGCCGTCATCCTCACCGATTTCAGAGGCTGAGGAGCTGATATTTTCCATCTTAGAGTAAAATTCTTCCTTCTTTTTCAGAAATTCTTCATCATAAAGCTCGGAAGGATTGGTTTTGTCTGACATAACAAATTTTCATCCTTTCTTTAAAGTTCAGAATTTATTTAGCCTTAATTCCCGATCTCTGTCTGGAAACCTCATACATCAGTATGCCCGCGGCAACAGAAGCATTCAGCGAGGTGATTTTTCCTTTCATAGGCAGAGATACGATAAAGTCACTCTTTTCCCTGATGAGACGGCTGACACCGTTACCCTCGGAGCCGACTACGAGAGCCACTCCTCCTGCGAAATCAGTTTCGCACCAGTTTCTGCCGTCCATATCTGCCGAGTAAACCCAGATTCCCTTTTCCTTAAGCTCATCGAGAGTCGAAGCAAGATTTCCCACACGGGCTACAGGCATATATTCCACAGCACCAGCAGATGCCTTGCCTACTGCCCAGGTGAGAGAGGCATTTCTTCTTTTCGGGATAATAATACCGTGAGCACCTGCCGTTTCGGCTGTGCGGATGATGGCTCCTAAATTATGAGGATCCTCTATCCCGTCACAGACGATAATAAAGGGAGACTCCCCTCTTTCCTCAGCCAGAGCCAGAATATCCTCTACCTCGGCATATTCGTGGGCGGCGGCATAGGCGGCTACGCCCTGATGATTGCCCTGACCGCACATAAAGTCGAGCTTCTTTTTGTCTACCTCTTTGATTACTATTTTCTTTTCTCGGCATTCAGCGAGTATTCTGCCGATGGAGCCGTTTCTTTCACCCTTGACTACAAGCAGAGTGTCGATGGCTCTTTCACTGCGCAGAGCCTCAGACACAGCGTTTCTGCCGATAATCAGGTCGTTATTCTGTCTTTCGTTATCCTTTTCCATACATTTAACCTCCGGAATATGGTGGTGAATATACAATTATCTATAATCGGTTAATTATAACATAAACAGAAAAAATATTATTTCTTATTTGGAATAATAGCATTCTCGCTCCCCTTCTGCAATATATTTTCTTACTAAAAAACTAATTTTACTTAAAACCACTTGATTATTGCAGGAAAAATTGGCATAATATTGTCTGCGGCACAGCCACAGATAAAAGCAGAATACATAAATCACAGGTGAATTAAAAATGATATTTAAACGAAACAAAGAATACACAGGCACATTCGAATATATGATAGTCGGCCTCGGAAATCCCGGCAGACAGTACGAGGGAACGAGGCATAATGCAGGCTTCATCTGTATCGATGCCCTTGCGGAAAAATACTCTCTTAAAATAAACAAGCTCAAATTCAAATCGCTTATGTGTGAGGCAAGAATAGAGGGCAGACGCTGTCTCATTCTCAAGCCTCAGACCTTTATGAATTTAAGCGGTGAGGCAGTAAGGGATGCGGCAGAGTTTTATAAAATCCCGCCGGAAAGAATCATCGTTATCTCCGACGACATCAGCCTCGAGCCGGGAAAAATGCGAATCAGAAGAAAAGGCAGTGACGGCGGACAGAACGGTCTGAAAAACATCATCTACCACCTTAAAAGCAACGAATTTCCACGCATAAGAGTCGGTGTGGGTGCCAAGCCTAACCCCGAATACGACCTTGCGGACTGGGTGCTGTCACGCTTTTCCAAAAAGGAAGCGGACGAAATAAAAAAATGCGCCGAAAATGTAATCGACGCACTGGAGATTATGGTTACGGGCGATATTGACAGGGCTATGAGCAGACATAATTCGTGACCTCTCCGTCAAATGCACAGCATTTGCCACCTCTCCTTTCAGGAGAGGCTTTTTATTTTTTCAGATAAAAAAAGGACACGGAAAATCCGTGCCCCTAAATAATATTGAATTAAACATTGAAAAGGAAATGTACTATATCTCCGTCCTTCATAACATATTCCTTACCTTCACTTTTGACCAGACCCTTTTCCTTAGCCGCAGCCAGAGAGCCAAGCTCCATAAGTGTGTCAAAGGAAACTACCTCTGCACGGATGAAGCCGCGCTCAAAGTCCGAGTGAATCTTACCTGCCGCCTGAGGAGCCTTGGTGCCCTTTTTGATTGTCCAGGCTCTTACCTCAGGCTGACCTGCAGTAAGATAGGAAATGAGACCTAAAAGGTTATAGCTTCTCTGAATAAGAAGGTCGAGACCGCTGGTTTCTATGCCGAGATCGGTCAGGAACATCTCTTTATCCTCCTGCGAAAGAGAGGAAATCTCAGCCTCGAGGCCTGCACAGATGGGAAGCACCTCACTGCCCTCAGCCTTGGCTACCTCACAGACTGCCTTATAGTTTTCGTTGGTGTCGATACCCGAAACGAAGTCTGCCTCACTCATATTACAGGCATAAATAACAGGCTTTGAGGTGAGAAGTGCCGCATTGTCGAGGATAGCCTTTTCCTCGTCGTTACACTCCACACTTCTGGCCGGCTGCTCGTTTTCGAGAGCCTCTTTTACTCTTTTGAGGAAATCAAGCTCTGCGGCGAGACTCTTGTCGCCCTTCATCGCCTTGGATACACGGTCTATTCTCCTGTCTATCATCTCAAGGTCAGAGAGAATGAGCTCCAAATTGATGGTTTCCATATCTCTTTTGGCATCTACAGAGCCGTCAACATGGATAATATCATCATCCTCAAAGCAGCGCACCACATGGATAACTGCATCAACCTCTCGGATATGTGAGAGAAACTTATTACCGAGACCTTCACCCTTTGAAGCACCTCTTACGAGACCTGCGATGTCAACGAACTCTATCGTAGCAGGAGTAAACTTCACGGGATTATACATCTCTCTTAATTTGTCAAGCCTGTAGTCGGGAACAGCAACCACACCCACATTGGGCTCGATGGTGCAGAATGCATAGTTCGCACTCTGAGCGCCTGCATTGGTGATTGCGTTAAAAAGTGTACTTTTGCCTACATTGGGAAGGCCTACTATACCTAATTTCATTTTATACCTCGTTATAATTTTATTTGTGTGTGACAAACACCTCTCCGTCAGCCTATCGGCTGCCACCTCTCCTTTCAGGAGAGGCTTAACTTGGCTCTCCTGAAAGGAGAGCTGTCACGAAGTGACTGAGAGGTTTTACTCAGCGGTAGCCAAGATTAAAGCCTGCTCAATATCTGCGATAATATCTGCCACATCCTCGATACCTACTGAAAGACGGATAAGATCACTCTTTACGCCTGCTTCCTCGAGCTGTTTGTCAGTGAGCTGACGGTGAGTAGTAGAGGCAGGATGAAGCACACAGGTTTTGCTGTCAGCCACGTGTGTAACGATGGAGGCCAGACGAAGGGAATCCATAAACTTAGTTGCCGCTTCTCTGCCGCCCTTGACACCGAAGGAGATAACACCGCAGGTGCCGTCGGGCATATACTTTTTAGCCAGCTCATACTGAGGATCGCTTTTGAGACCGGGATAGGATACCCATGAAACGAGGTCACTCTTTTCGAGATACTCAGCTACCTTGAGAGCGTTTTCGCAGTGTCTTTCCATTCTTAAGGCAAGAGTCTCAAGACCAAGACCTAAAAGGAAGGCGTTCTGCGGTCCGGGAATAGATCCGAGATCGCGCATAAGCTGAACCACACACTTTGTGATATATGCACCCTTGCCGAAGCGCTCTGTATAGGTAACACCGTGATAAGAGTCGTCGGGGGTGGTAAGGCCGGGATATTTGTCACTCTTTGTCCAGTCGAAATTACCGCTGTCCACTATGACACCGCCTACCTGTGTGGCATGGCCGTCCATATATTTGGTAGTAGAGTGAGTGATGATGTCTACTCCGTATTTAAAGGCCTGACATTTGACAGGTGTGGGGAAGGTATTGTCCACAATGAGGGGTACACCGTGAGCGTGAGCTGCATTGGCAAACTTTTCAATATCGAGAACCTGCAGTGAGGGGTTGGAAAGGGTTTCGCCGAAAACAGCCTTGGTATTTTCTCTGAATGCGGCATTAAGCTCCTCCTCGGTGCAGTCGGGAGTTACGAAGGTGAACTCGATACCGAGCTTCCTCATAGTAACATTGAAAAGATTAAAGGTACCGCCGTAAATAGCTGTGGAAGCAACCACATGGTCACCTGCCGAGCAGATATTGAAAATGGCGAAGAAATTTGCGGCCTGTCCCGATGAGGTAAGCACAGCGGCTACACCGCCCTCAAGATCGGCTATTCTGGCAGCTACAGCATCGTTGGTGGGATTCTGCAGACGGGTATAGAAATAGCCTGAGGCCTCAAGGTCAAAAAGCTTGCCCATTTCCACGCTCGAATCATATTTGTATGTAGTGCTCTGGCAGATGGGAATCTGTCTGGGCTCACCGTTTTTCGGTGTATATCCCGAATGGATACATTTGGTGGCAATTTTATAATTACTCACGGTAATCATCCTCTTTTCTTTATGTTAATTTTACAGTGCTTTTGCATTTGATACTATATTATATTACATCGCAGAGTTTAAGTCAAGATTAAGAAAAGGAAAACTCCGGCCAAAGCCGGAGTTTATATTCAGATCACATTCAGATTAATAGGTTTTACCGTTGCTGATAAGGTTTGTGATAATTCCTGCGATAAAATCAAAGATGCCGGCAAGCTTATCACCGATTCCGAGAGAAGCGAACTGATAAAGAACACCCTCTGTGGTTGCTGTGGCATTAGCATAGGAAACGCCGTCCTTTTCATATCTGAGTGAGCCGCCGCCTACTGTGATGTAGTAGTAGCCTTCTGCGGAAAGGTCGAGACCCTTGAGATTAATGTGAAGCACTCCGTCAGCGAGATAAGCATCTCCGACACCGAGAAGACCTACTTCTTCACGGTCAAGAATATCGAGAATATTTTCTTCTTTTTCTGCTGAATAGTAAACTGTGAATTTAGCTTCCTGTGCTAATTCGGCATAATCTGCACCTACAGGAATTTCCACACTTGAAACAGTGCCGAGACCTCTGAATTTAGCTACGCCCTGTCCAAGCTCTGCAGGCCAGTCAAAAGCATAAGCGTTAATACCGATGCAGCTGAAAAGCATCATAACTGCCAATAATACGGATAAAAGTTTTCTTGTTTTCATTTTTCTTACCTCTTTTCTTATTTTTCTTTTTTCGCAAATGTAAATATTATTAATAAACTTTGAACATCTGCGTTGATTTTATTATATTTATTAACAATTAATTTGTCAATGACCTTAAGATTCGCTTAATTTTTTTTAAGTTTTACGCATAACCGTTGTAATATATTTTGCCTCCGTCGGCTCCTCCGCTTCTCGCTTCGAGCATTTCTGACACGGTAACGAGCTGATAGCCCTCAGAAATAAGCCAGGGGATGATTATTTCCGACGCCTCTGCCGTAGAGCCGTAAAGGTCGTGCATAAGTATAATTGAGCCGTCACGGACATTTTTTCTGATATGGGAGACTACCTTGGAGCAGGAACGGCTCTGCCAATCGAGAGTATCCACCGACCAGTGAATGAAGGGCCTGTCCGTAAGCTTTGCCGCCTTACCTACAGAGCCGCCGGGTGCACGGCAGAGAACCGGCTTCTGCCCTGAATATTTTTCTATAAGAGCATCTGTTTTTTCTATTTCTTCACGAACCGTCTTGTCCTTGCTTACACTTAAAGTGGTGTGAGAAAAAGAATGGTTTGCTATCTCGCATCCGAGCTCAGCCTGTCTTTCGAGGCAGTCCTTATAGTCAGTGACTCTCGAGCCGACCACAAAGAATGTGGCTCTTGCTCCGTGCTTTTCGAGAGCGTCAAGTATTCTGTGAGTATTAACGGGATGAGGACCGTCATCATAGGTCAGTGCCACCATAGGCTTAGAGGGATCCACACCTCTGTTCGATTTCACGGCAGTGAATGCGGTTTTTCCCTTATCGGTGACGGCACGCACCTTATATGACACCTTATTCCCGGTGCTTTTGAGGGCTTCCGAATATTTGTCAGCCTTCACGGTTTTTACTTTCTTCCATTTGCCGTCGCCTGTCTGTCTGTAAACCTGATAGGACTCAGCGCCTTCAGTCTTTTTCCAGTCAAGACTTATCTTTTTTCCGCTGACCTTAAGAGTGAAGCCGTCGGGAGCCTTAAGACAAAGCTGACTGATGGATTTTTTCTCGTATATGCTTCTGCTCTCATCTGCCTGTGCCCTTACATAATAGCTGTACTTTACTCTGTCCTCGACATTTTTATCCTCATAGCTAAAGGTTTTACCGTTCACGGAAGCGATTTTTTTCCATTTTCCCTTTTCGCCCTTTTTTCTGTAAACCGCATATTTCTCTGCATTTTCAGTCCTGCCCCACTTGAGTCTGAGCCCGTCGGCACTCTTTGACAGAGAAATAAGCTCGGGAGCCGTAAGTCTGCCTGTTCTGACAGCGGAGGATGAAGCGCTCACTGCTTCCCCCCTGACACTTTTAACAGTGTAGGTATAAATCACACCTTTTTTAACCGAAAGATCCTTATAGGAATTCTCGTCGGTAACAGCCAGACGCTTTTTCTTTCCGCCCTCTGCCCTGCGGTAAATGATGTATTTCTCTGCTCCGTCACTTTCATTCCATTTGAGAGTGACTCCCTTACTGCCGACAGAGGATTTTTTCATTTTCGGCGGAGCAACATAAACAGTTTTTTTCTGCTCGCTTCTGACCTTTTTGCTCTTTTTTATGTAATAGGTGTAGGTTTCACCGCTTTCGAGGTCCTTATCGGTATACTTTTTACCCGTAACCCTGTCTGCCTTGACAAATTTTCCTTTGCCTGTCTTTTTATACACCGTATAGCTTTCTTTTTTACTTCCGTTCCAGGTAAGCTCGATGCTCTCAGCCTTTACACTGAGCTTAAGACTAAGCTTTTCCTCAGCCGCAGAGACACCTGAAAGCATAGCGGCACCGATAAATACGAGCGCCATCAACGAAATAAGCCTTTTTATTCTTTTCATTTTTCATTCCTCCTTTTTCCCTGCTTTTATTATAATATTTCGCCCTTTTACCTGTCAACAAAATACGACAAAATATACATATTTTTTTACCCCTTGATATTTGTCTGATATAGTGGTAAAATGATAGGTGAAAAAATAAAAAAGGAGAACATAAAAAAATGAGCAAAAGTGCGACTTTATTGATTATGGCGGCAGGTATGGGAAGCCGTTTCGGCGGTCTCAAGCAGATCGAGCCCATAGGTCCCTGCGGAGAAATCATTCTGGATTATTCCGTTTACGATGCAGTCCGCGCCGGCTTTGACAAGGTAGTATTCCTCATAAAAAAAGAAATCGAAGAGGATTTCCGTAAAATCACCGACGGAAGATATGACGAAAAAATAAAAATCGACTATGCTTTTCAGGAGCTTGATAACCTTCCCGAGGGCTTCACCGTTCCCGAAGGCAGAGTAAAGCCCTGGGGCACAGCCCACGCCATTTATTCCTGTAAGGAGTTTATCGACGGTCCCTTCGCCGTTATCAATGCGGATGACTATTACGGCGTAGATACCTTTAAGGTAATGTATGAAGAGCTTACTAAAGAAAAGGAAAGCAGCGATGTGTATGATTTCTCTATGGTAGGCTTCAAAATAGAAAACACCCTCACTGAAAACGGTCATGTGGCCAGAGGTGTATGTAAGATAGAAAACGGCTATATGACCGACATAGTCGAAAGAACGAAAATAATGTACCGTGACGGAAAGATAATGTTTACCGAGGATGAGCAGGTCTGGGAGGAAATTCCGGTCGGCACACCCGTTTCAATGAATCTTTGGGGCTTCACTCCCGAAATTTTCACAGAAATCGAAAGCCGTTTCGCCGCTTTCCTTAAAAAGAATGCTGACAACCCGCTTAAATGCGAATACTACATTCCCTTCTTGGTTGACGAGCTGGTCAAGGAAGGCAAAGCAAAGGTAACCGCACTCACCACACCCGAAAAATGGTACGGTGTAACCTATAAAGAGGATAAAAAGTCCGTTACGGATGCTCTCAAGGAAAAGGCAGAGCAGGGAATTTACCCTGCACCCTTATGGAAGTAAACAATGAATAAGAGGCTGTAAAAAGACTAAACATCCTTAACACTTTAAACTAAAGAATATAATACTAAAATCCATTGTAAAAAGTCTGATTTTTGACTTCTGCAATGGATTTTATGTTTTTAATAAGCTTCAGGTATTTCATTCTCTGTTTCCCTTGCCTTGACACAAAATGTATGCTAAAATAAGGTGAGAAACTGTAAAGGAGGACTCCTATGCTTGATTTTTTAGATAAATTTGACGGTGTGCAGATAATAGATGAAAGAAATTACTTAAACCTTATGACAGAAAAGGCGGAGCCGTATCTTGCCTCGAGGAGAACAGACGGTACTTTTCTTTCCGATGACGGTCTCACCCTTCACTACGAACAGTACGACAAAAAGCTTTCGAGAGGAACTGTGGTAATTCTTCACGGCTTTACCGAATCGGCAGAGAAATTCCGTGAGGCGGCATATTATTTCTGCAAGGCAGGCTACTGTGTTTTTTCCTTGGATCTTCGCGGCCACGGCAAAAGTGAGCACAGAAGCGGTAAGACAGAAAGAGTGGAAACGGACAGCTTTGACCTTTACAGGGACGATCTGGAGAAATTTATGAACGAGGTAGTGAGGCCCCGCACAGCAGACAAAAGGCTTTACTTTTACACTCATTCTCTTGGCAGCACCGTCGCTCTGCTTTATATGATGAAAAACCCCTATACGGTACATAAGGCTGTCCTGTCCTCACCGATGATCTGCGGTAATATGGGTATGCCCGTAGCACTGGCAGGTACCGTAGCAAAAATAATCTGTCTTTTCGGCGGCAAAAACATCTCCGCACCGGGCAGATGTGTGTTTGACAGTGAGCAGTCGGCAGAAAGCAGTGATGCTACCAGTAAGGCAAGATTTGACTATTACCACAGTAAAAGAAAAAAAGAACCGCTTTATCAGACAAGCGGTCCATCCTTCGGCTGGGTAAAGGCTTCTCTGGAGGCAAGAGACAAAATTCTCTCTTCCCGTGGCGTAAAAATGCTTAAAACGGGACTTCTTATCTTTAAGCCCGAGGAAGACAGACAGCTTTTAGGTGAATACACAGATAAATTCGCCTCTATGGCAAGAGTCAAAGTAAAAAAAGTGCAGAATTCACGCCACGAAATCTTTATGAGCGGTGACGAAACTCTGAAATGGTATTTTGACGAAATTCTTGAATTTTTCAGCGAATAAAATATATTGAAAAGAGAAATAAACAGTGCTAAAATAAAAAACAAAAAATAAAAATCAACGGAGGAAATATTATGGCTAAATATGCAATCTACGGTGCAGGCTCTCTCGGCACGGTTTTAGGTGCCTACATAACAAAAAACGGCGGCGAGGTTGACCTCATCAACAGAAACAAACAGCATGTGGCTGTTCTTAACGAAAAGGGTGCGAGAATCACCGGCACAGTGGAAATGACCGTTCCCGTAAAGGCTATCACTCCCGACGAAATGGAAGGCAAATACGATGTTATCGTTCTTCTCACCAAACAGCTTTTCAATAAAGAGGTAGTCACTATGCTTAAGGACTATCTTTCCGATAAGGGCGTAATCGTAACTCTGCAAAACGGAATTCCCGAGCCGGGCATCGCTGAGATCGTCGGAGAAAATCACACTATGGGCTGTGCCGTGGAATGGGGTGCCGCTCTTATTGAGCCGGGTGTATGCGAGCTTACCAGTGAGCCTGACAGTCTTTCCTTCCACATGGGTAAAATGAACGGCATTACCGATGAGCAGTTCAGAGAGGTAAAGAAGCTTCTCGAGCTTATGTGTCCCGTACATGAGGAGCCTAACCTTATGGGTGCACGCTGGTCAAAGCTTCTCATCAATGCTACCTTCTCAGGTCTCGGAACAGTAGTAGGCGGTGTCTTCGGTGATGTTTCCGAGGATAAATACGGCAAGCAGGTAGCTATCCGCTGCATGAAGGAATGTATCGATGTCGGCCACGCAGCAGGTGTGACCTTCGCTCCTGTACAGGGCAAAAACATCGTAGGTCTTTTCTATTACAAGGGTGCTTTAAAGCGAGCCTTCGGCACACTTCTTCTGCCTGTAGCTATGAAAAAGCACAGACTTATCGAGCCCTCTATGCTTCAGGACCTCAAAAAGGGTAAGCCCTGTGAAATCGATGCCATAAACGGTGTAGTATGTGAATTCGGCAGAAAGCACGGTGTAAAAACACCTGTTAATGACCGTATAGTTGAAATCATCAAGAAAATACAGGCAGGAGAAATGAAGCCTGACAAGGTTAACCTCAAGCTTTTTGACGATCTGCTGAAATAAAGCACGGCTCCAAAATTAAAATACTCCGGGAGGAAAAATACATGAAAAAAATCTTATCCCTGATTTATGCAATAATACTGACCATTTTAGGTGTTGCCGCACCTGCCGATGATCTTTTGCCCATAGCAGAGCGTGAGGGAATACCCACACAGGAAAACATAGAGCTTTTCAGCAGGATTTTCGAAACTGAAACAGCATGGCTTGCTTCTTTACAGCTGGAGAACGGTGCTATTCCGATGACCTACACTTCCAACGGTGAGGTTAAGATGAATCCCTATTTCGCTGACTTTGCCGCTCTTGCCCTTCTTGACCGGGCAGAGGAATATTCCGATGAAGTAAAAAAATACATGGACTGGCATTTCTCCCATCTGAACACCGAGGGAACAGACTATAACGGTGTAGACGGCACGATCTATGACTATATGATCACTATGGAAAACGGCAGAGTCACCGACGAAAGCATCGCCATCTATAAGCGCAAAAAATCTTATGACTCCACCGACTCCTATGCCGCAACCTTCCTTTCGGTGCTTAATAAATACTATAAGGAAACAGGCGACAGTGAATATATTATTGCTCACGCCAAAGAAATTCAGCGTATAATAAACGCTATGTTCTCTACCTATCACAAGGGACTGACCACGGCAAAGCCCGACTGGAGAGTCAAATATCTTATGGATAACTGTGAGGTTTATGAGGGTGCTCTTGCTGCGGCAGAGCTTTACGGTAAGCTGCTGACTCCTCTGAGCTCCGATTACGGAGAAACAGAGAAAAAATGTGCCGAAGCGGCCCTTGAATTTGCACAGGCTATTGAGGAACAGCTATGGAAACCTCACCTCGGTTATTACGAGGTGGGAAAATGGAAAATAATCGGCACTACCTCAGATATTTTTTCCTGGAGGAAATATTATCCCTGTGCAACAGCTCAGCTTTTCCCCATTATTCACGGACTTATCGCTCCGAACACCGAAAGAGCCAATATGCTTTACGACAAATTCTGTGAAAGCTATCACTGGCAGAATTTCGAATATGACGATGTGTTCTATTGGGGCGCAAATCTTCAGGCTGCAGTCGCTATGAATGATATAGACAGTGTGGTTGAATATATGACAAATTATGCAGAGCTCACAGATGACCACGCGTATCCTCTTTATAACGCTGATGCGGCAAGAGTGTGTCTTGCGGCAAATATGCTTTTGGAAAAATATACATAAAAATCCACAGAATATATAGAGGATGCCAAAAGCTCATTTTTGGCATCCTCTTTTCGTTAACAAAAAGCAAATCCCAAGTCCGTTAAGACTTGGGATTTCTGGTGGGCAGGGATGGATTCGAACCATCGAAGTCGTTGACGGCAGATTTACAGTCTGCTCCCTTTGGCCACTCGGGAACCTACCCATATTTAACTGGAGCTGGTGGACGGACTCGAACCCCCGACCTGCTGATTACAAATCAGCTGCTCTACCAACTGAGCTACACCAGCGTGCACTTGTGCGTTCAACGCTCGAATATAATAACACAAGTTTTTCGGTTAGTCAAGGGTTTTTATTAATTTTTTTGACTTTTTTTGAAAAATTTCGTTATGCAAAATATACAGCCTTTCTTCTCGTTTTTTCCTTTGGTATTTTTGCATATCTTTTTTATTTTCTGATAAAAGTTTTTAAGCGAGTGGCAGAATTTGAGATGAATTTTGGCGAAAACTATTGATTAGTTCGTCAAATATTGCTATTATTTTCTATGGCGATATTTTTGCTTAGTTTTTTAAAGAAAAGAGGCCTTAACTATGACTCTGTTTGATGCTTTATCTCTCGTTGGCGGACTTTCCCTTTTTCTTTTCGGTATGAATCTTATGGGTAATTCATTGGAAAAAAAGGCGGGTGGCCAGCTTAAAGCCATTCTTGGTAAAATGACCGACAATCCGGTCAAGGGCTTTCTGCTCGGTCTTGTCGTAACATCCATTATCCAGTCTTCGTCTGCCACCACCGTTATGGTCGTCGGCTTCGTAAACTCCGGTATAATGACTCTTCATCAGGCTGTAGGCCCTATTATGGGTGCCAATGTAGGTACCACCGTTACAGGCTGGATTCTTTCTCTTGCTGATATTAAAGGCGGCGGCTTTATGGATTTGCTAAAGCCTGATTCTTTTGTTCCCGTCCTTGCTCTGATAGGCATCTACCTTCTTATGTTCTCCAAAAAGAATAAGAGTAAGGATACAGCTATGATACTTCTTGGCTTTGCTACTCTTATGACGGGTATGTCAGCTATGTCCGATGCTGTTTCAGGTCTCAGAAACGACCCTGAATTTACTAACATTCTTACACTGTTCTCCAATCCTGTTTTAGGTGTTCTGGTAGGTGCAATTCTTACCGCTATTATTCAGTCCTCCTCTGCAACTGTCGGTATCCTTCAGGCACTTTCCACCACCGGTGCTATTACCTTCGGTGCGGCTATACCTATAGTTATGGGTATGGCTATCGGCACCTGCATTACTGCTGTTCTTTCCTCTATCGGTGCCAACAAGAACGCAAAGCGCGCCACTCTCGTTCACCTTTACTTCAATATTTTCGGCACTGTCGCTGCCCTTGTTCTTTTCTACGGTGCAAACGCAATCTTTAAGTTTGACTTCGTTGACAGCACGGCTACCTCTGTGGGTATAGCTGTGGTCAATACTCTTTACAAAATTTTCTGTGTCGCTATGTGGGCACCGATGATCAGGATCCTCGAAAAACTCGCTACAGCTTCTATTAAGGACACAGACGAAAAAGAAAAATACGAAATGCTCGACGAAAGACTTCTCGCCACCCCCGCTGTTGCCGTCGAACGCTGTCGCAGTGTAACTATGACTATGGCGGACATTGCTACAGAATGCTTCCGCCGCTCCATAAAATTCCTTGGCAGTCATAATGATGAGGACTATAATTTCGTTATCAAGGCCGAAAAGAAAACTGACAAATATGAGGATATTCTCGGAAGCTATCTGGTCAAGGTAGCCGCCCTCGAGCTTACCGATGCGGACGGTGCCGAAACAGCAAAGCTTCTTCATATCATAGGTGATTTTGAAAGAATTTCCGACCATGCGGCAAGCATCCTCAAATCCGCCGAAGAGCTGGAGGATAAAAAGATGCGTTTCTCCGGCGAGGCAGGAAAAGAGCTGAAGGTTATGGCAGAGGCTGTTCTCGAAATTATGGATCTGGCCTACAGGAGCTTCACTGAAAATGACAGAGAAGCCATCAAGGGTGTAGAGCCTCTCGAGCAGGTAGTTGACGACCTTAAGGCAGAGCTTAAAAGCCAGCATATCCGCCGTCTCACAAAGGGAGAGTGTACCATTGAGCAGGGCTTCGTATTCAGCGATATTATTACCAATCTGGAAAGAGTCGCCGACCACTGTTCAAATATCGCCGGCTGTGTAAAGGAAATTGCACACCAGGAAATGGATATGCACTCCTATGCAAAAAAGGTCAGAAAAGAAAATATCAGCCACTACAACGAAAGATATGAGGAGTATAAAGAAAAATACTCCATCTGATTTTCGGGTAAGATTAAAGGGGCTGTTGCATTAAGCGCAGACCAAAAAGCAAAACAAAAAACAGATGTGTCTGAGTTGATTTCAACTGAAATACATCTGTTTTTATATTTGTTAATCAGAATTATCTGCGTTGCACAAGGGTAAAATTTGCTTTTTTAG
>JAFSDF010000211.1 GCA_017436375.1 Clostridia bacterium
ACATCACTGCCTGCAAGGAAGCGAGCCATATCAAAATCGTGAATGGTCATATCGAGAAACATACCGCCTGAAACTGCGGCATATTCAGCCGGAGGAGGCTCAGGGTCGCGGGAAGTAATTTTGATAAGCTCGAGATTACCGACCTTACCCTCATTGATGAGAGAGCGAACATGTGCGAAGTTGTGGTCAAAGCGTCTGTTGAAGCCCACCTGAAGCTTGACACCTGCTTCTGCTACTGCATCAATAACTGCCTTTACCTTTTCAGGAGTAAGATCAACGGGCTTTTCGCAGAAAATGTGTTTACCTGCCTTAGCGGCTTCGATGGAAATGTCGGCATGTGTATCAGTGGAAGAGCATACAAGCACTGCGTCGATATCCTCGTCGGCAAGCATTTCCTTATAGTCGGCATATACCTTTTCGATGCCGTATTTGTCTGCAAGCTCCTGTAAGCCGTCTTTGAAAACATCTGTGATACCGAGAACCTTTGCAGTAGGTACATTATATGTAATCGACTGCATGTGTACTTTACCGATGCGGCCGGCACCGATAATACCGATGTTTAACTGTTTCATATTTTTCATCCTCCGTCATTGTGGAAATAGAATTATGTGCGTTGAGCACCATTCGCCAAAAGTATAACACAAAGAACATCCATATTTCAATAAGAAAACGGATGTTCTTCAAAAAATTTTTACTTTTTTTATTTCACAGGCTTTATGCAGAACTCAAACTCAAGCTCATTCTTAAGATAAACCCTGTACTGCTTAAGAGTATTGGGGCCGCAGCTGTTTGTTCCGGTTCCTCTGACATAACCGTCAATGTTTACAGAAACAAAATTTTCATCCTTGACATCCTCAATATGTCTGGCCTTTTCAAGCATCTCATTACTGTAATTATGAGCACTGAAGGAGAAAGGCTTCTCACAGGCGCATATCATAACACCCTTACCCTCACTGTCGGTAAATTCAGCATAACGGCATTCACCGTGGTTACCGTTATCCTGAGGTCTGATATAGTCAACATTAAGTCCGTCAACAGTAGATGAGTAAATCCCTATTACACTCTGTTCTCTGAAATCGGGAAGATTTTCGAGGTCGCCAAGGCCGTAATATCTGACATTCTGAAGCTCTTTGTCAAGCCTGATATTGACGCCGAAGCGAGGAAGCTCAACGGGCTTAAATCTGAATTTTTTGGACTCAATTTCTGATTTAACATAAACTGTACCGTCGGAATAAATCCTGTACTTGAGCTCAAATTCATAAACAGGCTTATTGTTGAAGCAGAGATTCCATTCGGTTTTAACTTTAATAACACCGCTCTTTTCTCTGAATTTGATTTCTTTGAATACGGGTGTCATAGCATTTAAGCCCTGCTTTTTCCAACCCTTGACAATATTTCTGTCATTATCAAGATAAGCGCGATAAATATTCGCGGTAAAGCCCTTGCTGTCTGCGATATATTCCTTACCGTCAAGATTATAGCTGAGGAGGCTGCCGTCCTTCTTTGAGAAGGCTATGCTTCCCCCTTCAAAGCTGACAGTGTAGCTTTCCTTTGTCTGAGAGATCTCAAGCTTGCCTTCGGAGGTAAATACAGGCTCAGATATTCTTTCATTAAGAGCAATCTGCTCTTTTGCAATCTCATCGCCCGAAAGCTCCTTGTAGATAAATGTGATATGATAATCCTTATCTTTACCGACAGGCTTGTGGTCAATTTTTACCGTTTTGCTCTCAGCGGGAGCAATAACAGTATCTACCTCTCCCCTGTCAATCACCTCACCGTTTCCGAGAAGCTCATAAGTAATCTTTATGTCTGATGAATCTGTAAAGGACCTGGTATTTCTGAAGGAATAAAGATTATCTCCGGTTTTCTCGCACCTTAACGGACGGTAGACATTTTTCATTTCATAGGCACCTGTATGGGGTGTTCTGTCGGGATAAACGAGTCCGTCTACGCAGAAATTATCATCGTGGATTCTTTCACCGTGGTCGCCGCCGTAGGTGTACTTATATTTTCCGTTTTCGTGATACACACTGTGGTCAGCCCACTCCCATATACAGCCTCCGGTCAGATTATCGTAGGTGTAGATAAGGTTCCAATAATCCTCTAATGAGCCCGGGCCGACACCCATAGCGTGACAGTATTCACAAAGGAAATGAGGTTTATTCTTATATCTCTTTCCGAGCTTATGCCTGCCGATTTTTTCGAGCAGCTGCGGAATCTGATACATTTCGGAAATAACATCGTAGGAGCCTCTCGGTGTTCTGATAGCACCCTCATAATGAACGGGGATATCAGTTACCTCCTTAAGGTGCTTACAGCACTCGTCGTGGTTTTTCCAGCCTCCCGATTCATTACCGAGGCTCCACATAGTGATGGAGGGGTGATTCTTATCTCTTTCGAACATTCGCATTACTCTGTCATCGTAACGCGGTAACCAGGCATTATCATTACTGATAATGTTCGGCTTGAGGGTAGGCTTAAGGTTTTCATCGTTCTGAGTGCCGTGAGTTTCGATGTCAGCCTCGTCAATTACATATAATCCGTATTTATCGCACAGTGAGAGAAAAATGGGATCGGGAGGATAATGAGAGGTTCTGACAGTGTTTACATTCAGCTTCTTCATAAGGATAATATCCCTGAGAAGGTATTCTCCGCTCATAACATAGCCTGTTTTTTCATGTGTGTCGTGGTGATTAACACCCTTGAATTTTATAAGCTTCGAATTAAAGAAAAACTTTTCTCCGTCAATTTTTACGGTTTTGAAGCCGATATCATTCTTTATGCACTGTAAAATATTATCACCCTGCTTAAGAGACAGCACAAGCGTATAAAGCTCAGGAGTCTCCGCACTCCAGCGTTTAACGGTAAGCACACCGAAATCAAGATTAATCTTTTCAGCGGCAGGAGCAGTCTTTACACCGATGACCTCACCGTCTTTTATAAGCTCTGCAGACAGTGTTTTGCCGTCAAAGCTTTCACCGAAAACATCGACATTTACTTCGAGTGCATATCCTTCAGATTTCTCACAGGTTTCAGCATGGAAATCAAAGATATATTCAGACGGATTTTCGGTAACATACACATCACGGAAAATACCGTTTTCTCTGAACATATCCTGACATTCCAGATATGTACCGTTTGACCATTTGGATACAATGGCCAAAAGCTCATTCTTCCCCTCCGTGACAAAGCCTTTCAGACAAAACTCAGCGCTGTTATGACTTCCCTCGCTGTAGCCTACATATTTTCCGTTAACATAAAGTGTAAGCGAAGAGCAGACACCGAGGAAAGTGATAATCGGATTCGCAGCATCTGAGATACTGAATTCCTTATAATACACACCTGCCGACATTTCCTCAGGCACATTGGGAAGAGTCATTGGAAATTCGTATCTGGTATTAAGATAGCAGGGATTTTCGTAGCCTGTTCTCTGCCAGGTAGAAGGCACCTTTATGTCGTCAAAAGACATCGTGTCCGTATCGATAACGGTGGGTAGACGGGAAATCTTTTCAAAATATCTGAATTTCCAATCTCCAGAAAGCACCGTAACCGTATCGCTGGAATATCTCTCTGTAAGTGCATCCTGTCTGAGAAGCCTCTCTTTGTCTCCGTAA
>JAFSDF010000018.1 GCA_017436375.1 Clostridia bacterium
GATCCCTCTGTCAAATGTCCTCCCGAGCTTCGTGCTAAGTATGAAAAGAAATTCAAGCCCAATCCCAAAAGAGCCGCTGAAATCCGCAGAGAATGTGAAAAGGGCTTTGATGATCCCATAGCACCCAGAGTATGGCCCAAATTTATGTGGTCCTACGGTATGGTCGGCTCTACTCTTAAATTTTATGTACAGAAGCTCAGAAGATATATCGGTGATGCTCCCATCCATAATATGGGCTATGCCGCTGCCGAAGGCTATATGGGTATGCCCGTAGAGCTCAATGTAAACGACTGCGTTCTTCTTCCCAAGTCAGTATTCTTTGAGTTTATTCCCATTGACGATCCTGACTGTGACAGACTTCTTACGGTAGAGGAGGTCGAGGAAGGTAAGCTGTATGAGCTTGTCGTAACCAATCATTCCGGTCTTTACCGCTATAAGATCGAGGATGTTGTCCGCATAACAGGCTTCTATAACAAGGCTCCCAAATTTGAATTCCTTTACAGAAACAATCTTGCCCTCAATATCGCCAATGAAAAGACCACTACAGATATGGTAGACTGGGCAGCAGGCAAGGTGCAGGAGAAATTCGGCGTCAGCTTTAAGGGCTACAGCTTCTACGGTGATACAGATTCTCCCGTAGTACGCTATATGCTTTTGGCGGAGCCGGAATGTGAAATCTCCGCAGAGACCATCGCCGAAATGGAAAAGGCTCTCGACGAGTTCCTCAATGAAAGCAACGAAAAGTACTTTAAGTACCGCCGCTGGAATATGATCGACGCACCCAAAATCCTCCTTCTTAAAAAGGATACCTATGCAGACTACAGAGAAATGCTTAAAAAGCAGGGCAGAGTTCTTAATCAGATCAAGCCCGTTACAGTTATAAACACTGATGAAAGAAAGGAATTCTTCTTCGCACATGTGGAAGAATAAGGTGAACACCTATGTTCGGAAAGAAAAAGGATTTATCCGGCTACAAGCTCTACGACCTGTGTAATTCGCAGGACGGAATGTATCTTATGTACAAATTCAATCTCCAGAAGCAGCAGGTGCAGATTCCCACATCTATCACTGTTGACCGTGAGCTTGATTTCGACCTTTTGCAGAAGGCCTTTGATATGGAAATCGAGCGTAACGAAAGCTTCCGTATCCGTTTTGTCAAGGTTAAAGGGCAGATAAAGCAGTACTTTATCGAACCGTATAAGTATCAGGTTGAGCGTAAGCACTTTTCTTCCGTAGAGGAGCAGCAGGCATTTTTTGATGCCGATGCGCAGAAGCCCTGCTATTTCCTTAAGGATGAGATTTTCAGGATTTACTTTTTCTCCACCGAAGGTGCAGAGAGCGGTGTTTACTCCTGCTTCAGCCATCTGGTCATCGATGCTCTCGGTATCGTAGGCTTTTATATGGATCTTTTCCGTGTATACAGAGCGCTTCTGAAGGGCTATGAAATTCCTCCCGCACTTGACAGCTACGAGGAATATGTGCAGGAGCAGCTCGTTAAGTGCAGTAACGAAGAAAAGCAGAAAAAGCATGAGGAATTCTACAAGGACTACTTCCTTAAAAACGGTGAGCCCTATTATGCGGCTGTACACGGTCACGAGTATCTGGATGCCTACCGTAAAAAGAAAAAGAATCCGGATATCAGAGTTCCCATGGCATACAATCCTCTTTATAATAAGTGTGATATGATAATCGAGCATATAGGATCCGAGGATGCGAAAAAGATCTATGATTACTGTCTGGAAAATCAGATTTCACCCGAAAGCATTTTCGTTATGGGACTTCGTTCTCACTGCTCGGCAGTCAATTACCGCATAGACGATGTTTCTATGATGACAGTATGCAGTAAGCGTGCCACTGTCAAAGAGAAGAATATGAGCGGATGTCTGGCAGAGCCTCTCATTTTCCGCTCAAAGCTCAGTGAAGAGCTGACCTTTGCCGAGGCTGTAAAGGAGCTGGTGAAAATCAGAACCTCTCTCTACAGACATCTTGATTTCCCCTATACCAAGGCAAGAGATATGTCTCTCAAGCTCTTTAATTTCGGTCCTATTCAGGGTGCTAATTCACTTATGTATTCATGGATCCCCGTGCCTATCGATGACAGCTTCCCCTTTAAGTTCCACTTCAGAACCTATAATCTCGGCAGATATTTCACTCCGATGTATACCATCACCATTCCCACTCCGAGGGATAAGGGTATTGATGTGTACTATATGTACCGTACCAAGCTTTCTACGGAGGCTCAGATAAGACAGATGCATAAGAACTTCCTCAAGACCGTTCTTGACGGTATCGATAATCCGCAGATTACGGTTAAGGAGCTTCTGGATAATATTTCCGAATAAAATTACAAAAAGGCAGTCCGTGTGATTGCCTTTTTAATTCTATTTGAGGTTAAAATATTATGATATGTTAAGTTGATTTTTATTTAAGTCTTTGATAAAATGGTGTAGTAAGAAAGGAAGATGAAGATGAAAAGTGTGAAAAGAATAGGTATTACATTTATGCTGTGTGCTTTGGTGACAGTGGCCTTTACTGCCTGTCATTCCCATAATCACGAATGGAAAATCGACACGGAAATGCACCGTAAGGAGTGCTCCTGCGGAGAAACAATTCAGGAGGGTGAGCACAGCTTTGAGTCCGATGTCTGCACCGTCTGCGGCGCTGAAAGAGTGCTGAGTGACGGAGTGCTGACGGATATGCAGGTATTTAACAGCTACGGAGACTGGACACAGAAGCTTTATTTCGATGAGGAGGGAAATTACACCTGGGAGAACCGGGCCGAATATACCTACGATAAGGACGGCAATAAGCTTACGGAAAAAATCTACACAGACGATGTGCTGCTTTCCTCTGCGGAGTATGACTATGACAGCGCAGGCTTAACCTACAAAAAATATGAAACCGAGTATCACGACGACGGCTCGAGCATAGTTTATGAGTATAACGAAAGCGGAGATAATCTGGGCTATGTGGTCTACGATGAAAAGGGAAATGCTACGGAGGATGTCCGCTCGGAGTATATAACCGATGAAAAGGGTGAGCTCATAGGGGAGAAGGTCTATGAAAATGACATTCTCTCGAAGGAAATGAAATATGCCGCAGGCAACGACGGTGAGGAGGATTATCTTTACATCGTAGAGGCAGTGCTCTATAATGATGACGGCAGTAAATCCGTAGAGGAGTATGATGAAAGCGGTGAGCTTATCAGGGAGGCATACTATGATTCCGACGGAAGCAGGGTTTACAGCTACGATCTGGAATATTTCTACGACGAGGAGGATAATCCCACAGCCATAGAGAAAAAGGAAAACGGAGTCCTTAAGGAAAAAATAATTTACGAATATGACGAAAACGGAAATATTCAGTATGAAAAGACCTATGAGGGCGACAGATTGGTCAAGGAGGTACAGTACGCTGAGTCAGATTTTTATATGTACGAGGCTAAGATAATAACCTACAATGAAGACGGCACTGCTACCGTCGAGGAATTTGACGAGGAAGGCGAATTAATCGGATAAAAATAAAGGGGCTGTAAAAAAACAAAATATGTCTTTATTTCTATAAAGTATACTTAACGATGACATGTGAGCTAAGTTTTTAAAAATTTTTTACGGACCTTTCTTGCAGGACCTGTCGGAAAAGCAGACAGAGCGGGAAGCGACTGTCGGGGCGAAGGTGCCTGAGGGAACGGAACGAGAAGTGTCGCAGACACTTCCATACCAGACGAAATATCTGTGCGGGGAGGGACTACGGCAGCGATTTCCCTGTACAGGTTCTGAAAAAAGCACTGCCTGACTTCTCTCTGTCGGTAAGGCAGTAACATAGAACTGAAAATAACGGTAGTGCAGAAAGGTTGTTTTTAACCAAGCGGCAGACTAAGGAGGCTACATAAAAGAAGCTAAAAACCTTACTCCGTTACTTTTCTTCGTTCGGATTGTTTACACAAAAGCGGCGCTTTGCATACTTTGGCGTCGCCGAGCCAAAGTATGAGCCGAGCGGCTTGAGCGAAAAAGCATAAAAGTTTATTTAAAACATAAAATCCATTGTAAAAGTCAAAAATCAGACTTTTTACAATGGATTTTTCAGTATAATCTTCTTTATTTTAAAGTGTTCAGGGGATGTTTAGTTTTTTTACAGCCCCTTCCTTTTATTTTTTATTCTCGTCAAAGTATCGGAGCAGATTATAAATCAATTCTATTTCAGTATTTGTATACCCGTCGAGAACGACTGAGCGCTGTTTTTCTAAGCCGAGCAGATAATCCGTAGAAACATGAAAAATTTTTGCCAGCTCTACAGTGTAAGGGGTGGTAGGGGTAGAAAGCCCCATTTCCCATGCGTTTACCGAGCTGCGGGAAATACCTAATTTCCGTGCCAATTCGGACTGAGAATAGCCTGCATCCTCACGCAGATTTTTTATCATATCAGAAATCATATTAAACACTCCTTTTGATAATTATATTCTGCATAAAAGGATAATAAATTATCAGAGATTGCATAGTTTGATTGACAAAATGTTAATAATATGCTATATTTGATTTACAGAGATACAGATTCTCTTGTGTTTTTTCACATAATATGCTAAAATATGTGCATAAGTTATGTGAAATTTATGTGAAAAGGAGGATTTCAGATGAAGAAAAAATGTTTGTATGCGGCGACGATGCTTTTGCTTGTGTTAGCGTTTGCTTTCGGTGCCTCTGCGGCAAAGGTCGAAATCAAGGATTTCAACAGTAAAAGCACATTCAAGCCTGTCAGCTATTCTACCCATAAAGGTGTTTCTTCAGTGACTCTTTACGGTAATGCCGACTATCTGTGCATGAAGGCTGTGAAGGATACGAAGGAAAAAGAGGTTTTCAGAGTCGAGATCTTTTCTGATTCGAAAAGAAAAAAGATGATACTCGAATATGAAAACGATTATAAAAAGGGTACCAAATATGATGATATCTTATTTGATCTGACAGAGCTTAAAAGCAAAACCTATTATGCTACATCCTATGTCATTAAAAAGAAAAACGATGTCTACAGCTCCTATGAAAAGGACGAAGCTACGGTTACGAAGTTTAAAATAGTCGTAAAAAGAGACGGCACTGAAATGAAAAAGATGAAAACCGTTATGTACGGCTATGAAAACAGCGTGGCAGGTCCCATAGTTTACTGGTATTCCGTGCCCGGTGCCACTAAGTATTATGTTTACAAAAAGAAGGACGGAAAATTCAAAAAAATCAAAACCGTAAAAGCCGCAGGCGGAGATATGTCTTATTACATAGATACATCTCTCAAGGATAAAAATGCCACCGCCGTATATAAGGTAAGAGCCATAAAAGGCAAGGGCAAAACTCCGCTGTCTGAAAACGAAATGAAGGTTTATGCCCTGAAAACTCCCGAGGTCACCGTAAATCCAAACCCGGGAGGAGGCGTGAAGCTCACATGGGATAATGTTTCGAAAAACGCAAATTACACGATATATGTGGCGAAAGAGGACTCTGATTGGGAATATGTGACTGATACCAAAAAGCAAAGCTATACCTATGATCTTGAGATGTTTGAGCTGGAGGAAGGAAAGGCTTACTTTTTTACCGTTGTCGCCAAAACATCCAAAGCTGTCAGCGGATATGAGAATAACAAAGGACTGTTTTTCTTTCTGAATCCTACCGTTAAGTCTGTAAAAGCCGTTTCAGGCAATATAGTGCTTTCGTGGAATGCGGCCAAGGGCGCAGACAGCTATAATATTTACAGAAAGCCTGTCAGCGGTGGAGAATGGTCCCAAATAGGCAGCACAAAAGGTCTGACCTTCACAGATAAAAGTATAAAGAAAAATACTCTGTACAGCTACTGTGTAAAATCGGCTGTAGGCACTTATGAGTGTGAATACAGAGCCGAGGAGAAAAAAGCGGCAGTAATCGATGTTCCTGTTATGAATCCGATAGAAACAGATGACGAGGGTAATCCCATTATTTCGTGGAGCAGGATAGAAGGTGTTTCCTACCGTATCCGAAGGAAGGCTGAGGGGCAAAGAGACTGGACATCAGTCGGCACCTCAAAGTCAGAGACCTTTACCGATAAGAATATCGGTGCAAACGGGCGCAAATACTACTACATGGTTAATGCTTATATCGATACTGAACACGGCGAAGGCTGCAATACACCTCAGAGCTTTACATGGTATCGTGCCATAAGAAATGCCGCACCTTCACCTGCCGAAAAGGGCATAAGGCTCAGCTGGGAAAAGGGCGAAAACATCGAAGGCTATAACATTTACAGAAAAACACCCGACAGCGAATATGCTTTTATCGCCACAGCCACCGAAAACAGCTTTAACGATAAGACTGCCATTAAGGATGTAAGCTATACCTACAAAATAGTCTGTGTGGCAGACGGGGAAGAAAAAAGCATAACAGCCGCAGAGCTTACTGCCAAGGTGAGCTCACAGTATATTACCGTCCGGTCAGGTACGGCAGAAACCGACGATCCTCTTTACTGCCGTGTTATGATAAAGGACTATGACAGTTCCGCACGGTATATTCTGTATACGAAAAAAGACGAAGCCTGGGTTGCCGTAGATAATGTGATGATAACAAACGGAAAGCTGAGCTTCAGAAAAAATAAAGGCTCTTATGTAAATGAATATGCCATAGCGTCAGTATCTGCAGACGGCACGGTAACCACCGTCAGCGATGAAAACATTTTCACCCTTAAATACATCGTTCCTCCTGAGGTAACTGTCGAAAAGGATCATCAGAATTACAGGGCTGCTCTTTCGTGGAAGCCCGTAGCGGGAGCGGAGAAATATATAGTATATCTGCGCGATAAAAAGATAGCCGAGTTAGACAGTACGGAAACCGCATATAAAACCGGAAAGCTTCAGCCTGAAGAATTTTACAGATATTCTGTAGGTGCAGTAAGAGGTAAAACAGAGCATATTTCTTATGATTGCATAGTTTACATTATAAAAAAGCCTGACGTTAAGGTGAAGTCCGAAAGAGACGGAGTGAATATCAGTTGGGACGGTGCCTACGGTGAAAACTACACCGTTTACAGAAAGACCACTGCCGACGGTGAGTGGAAGGTGCTGAAAAAGGTAGACTGTCCCTACTATACCGATAAAACCGCCAAAAACGGAGGAACATATTATTATACTGTACAGACTGAGGGCGGAGCAAAAAACGAAAAGGGCAAAAAGGTTGTTATTATCAAGCCTGTTAAAATAAGCGATGTAACCCTCGGTAAAAAGTCCGTAGAGCTAAAATGGAAAAAATCCTCGGCGGCAGACTGCTATATGGTTTACAAAAAGAAGGACGGCAAATGGAAGAAGGTTTACACCACTAAAGACAATAAGACCGTCAAATACACCGATAAGGATGTCAAAGCGGGTAAAAAGTATTACTACAGAATCTATGCAGTAAAGAACGGAGTCAAAAGCGAATATACAGGCAGGGCTGTCAGCTTTATCGCCCCGCCTGCCAAGCTGAAGGCCACAGCAGTGAGCGGCGGTGTGAAGCTTACCTTTAATAAGGTAGAGGGAGCTAAAAAATATGTCATATACCGTAAAAGCGGTGACGGAAAGTTTAAGAAGATAAAGACACTCAAAAGCTCCACCCGTACCTATACTGACAAGAGCATAAAGAAGGGTGTGAAATACACATATTATGTAAAGGCATATAACAATTTGGACTATAGCAAGGCATCCTCAAAGGTATCATTCAAAAAGTAAATATATAACAAAAGACCTGATTTTCACTCGGCAGTGAGAGTCAGGTCTTTTCAGTATTATTTACAGATAAGTATTTATGAGACGGTGGGTGGCGTTATATCTGGCATTATAGCTTTCACAGCCGATAACCACCGTTATGATTGTTCTTTTCTTTTTCGTGAAGGCACCGATGATGCCTGTGTATTCGTCGTCTACCGTGCCTGTCTTCATACCGTGGGCATAGGGAGAGTAGTAATAGGCATAGGAGGCGATTAGGGAATTGGTGGTGCCCCAGGAATGTCCCTGTCCCGTCAGTGCGGTCACATATTTGTAGGGGGTGGAGGTTATGCTTTTGAGGGTTTTATTTTTCAGTACCCTCTGAGCTACGAGAACGAGATCGTGCACCGTGGAGTAATGGCCCTTTACGGGGTAGCCGTGGGGATTTACGAAGTGGGAGCCTGTGGCACCGATGTCCTTCATATATTCATTCATCAGCTTAACGAAATAATTTTTTGCCGCCACATAGCCCATATTCTTGTTTCCGGACACCTTACGGGCACAGTTTACGGCGATGGTGTATGCCGCATCACCGCCCGACGGGAGCAGAAGACCGTAAAGGATATCCTTAAGCTTATATTTTTCGCCCCGTCTGATATCACAGCGGCTGGAATAAGCCTCTACCATATTAAGCTCGTTTCCTACGACAATGGTGTCATTAAGCTTCATATATTTCAGTGCTACCAGAGCTGTTACGAGCTTGGTGATGCTGGCAGGATAACAGCGGTCATTGAGGCGGTTATGGTATATAAATTTCTTATTCGTCACATCGTAAACGGCTGACATATAGTTCACGGTGGGTGCCGTGACCTTTACAGTCACTGTTCTCTTATATTTCTTTTTATAGGTAGCCGTAAGCTTGGCTGTACCCTGACCTGCGGCTAAAAATCTGCCGTTTTTTATCTTGATAACAGATTTATCCGAGGACTTCCATTTCACCTTTGAATCATAGTAGGGTACGGTAATGTCGGGGTATTCGCCCTTGCGGATAATGTCGGGCAGCTCAATGGAAATTTTGCCGATGGAGGCCTTTCTTATCTTTGAGGCCTTGCCCTTTGAGTATTGGTCTTTGGTCTCTATGATAGGCACGACCTTGAAATAATAAGCCTTTTCGGGAGTTTTCTTTTTATAGGTGTAGGTGGTCTTTTTGGTGGTTGTGACCTTTTTATATTTACCGTTTTTTGAGGAAGCTACATACACAGCGTAAAGGTTGGCCTTGCCTGATTTCGCCCATTTTACGGTTACGCTTGCACCGTCACGGGAGACAATGGAGGGCTTCGCGCCTCTCGGAGGCAGAGTATAAAGCCTTATAAGCTCGCTTCTGTCTGAGGACGGTCTGCCCTTCGCAGTGGCCTTGACCTTGATTTTATATCTTTTGTCAGTGCTGAGATTTTTTATGGTGAAGGAGGTTGCACCCGTTTTGCCGACGAGTGAATATCCGTCCTTGCCCGAAATACCGCAGTAGACATAGTAGATTTCAGCGCCCTTGACAGCCTTCCATTTAACAGTGATGCTCGAGGTAGTCGCCTTTGAGAAGGCAAGACCTGTCGGTGTGGCAAGCTTCACCGGCTTCGGCTTGGGAGCGGGCTTGGTGGTTGTGGGGGCGGTGGTAGTCGGCCTTGTGGTGGTCGGAGCATCGGTAGTCGGCTCGGTTGACGGCTCAGTTGACGGCTCGGTAGTCGTGGGGGCAGTAGTAGACGGCTCCGTGGTGATAAGCTCCGGAGCTGTAGCCGTCAGGGATGCATCCGGTAACTCCGTAGCAGAAGAAATGAGACTGCCTGACAGGATAAAAGTAAAAACTAACGCACAAAATAACAGCTTTTTCATATATATACCTCTCATAAGTGAGTAAAATAAAATTCTTTCTGTAAAATATAATTTTATCATAAGAAAAAACCGTAGTCAATTACTTATAAGGTAAAGATTATTAAGATTTTCTTAAGCACAGAGTGGTAAGGGAGATGAAAAGACTTGTTTGTTTCATCTCCGCTTTTACTTTGTCATCCTGAACGAATGCGAAAGATGATACTTACGAGGAAGTGTGCATAAGTTAATGATAGTGTTTAAAATGTATCACACGGAGTGTGACGGAGGGGTTACGATAGCACCGAAGGTGCCACATCGCAGAGCCTCACCCTGAAAGGGGAGGTGGATTTGCCGAAGGCAAAGACGGAGGGGTTACAACAGCACAGCAGGTGCCACATCACGGAGCCTCCACTGAAAAGAGTGGAGGTGGCACGGCTGTGCCGTGACGGAGGGGTTCCTCAGGTTCAAGTCACATTCAGTTGCTTTTGCTTCGCAGAGTGACTTTTGTCTTGGCAAAAGTCACCAAAACCGCTTTTTTGTCGGAAACAATCCGAAC
>JAFSDF010000212.1 GCA_017436375.1 Clostridia bacterium
AATAAAGGAGAAAAAATATGTCAAAAAACTTCAAAGCAGTGGATGGCCGTTTCCTTCTTAACGGTGAACCTTTCAATATTTATTCGGGTGCTATGCATTACTTCCGCACCCTTCCCGAATACTGGGAGGACAGACTTCTTAAATTAAAATCGGCTGGCTTCAATACTGTCGAAACCTATGTCTGCTGGAATCTTCATGAGCCTAAAAAGGGTGAGTTCAACTTCAGCGGTATGCTTGACATTGTTAAATTTCTTGAAACTGCACAGTCTTTAGGCCTTTATGCCATCGTAAGGCCCGGTCCTTACATCTGTGCCGAGTGGGAATTCGGCGGTTTTCCTGCATGGCTTTTAGCTGATAAAAACATCGAGCTTCGCTGCAATAATGAGCTTTATCTGAAGCATGTAAGAGACTATTTTGAAAAGCTTTTTGCTTTGCTTAAGCCGATGCTCATCACCAATGGCGGTAATATTATTGCAATGCAGATAGAGAATGAATACGGAAGCTACGGTAACGATAAAAAATATCTTAAATCTCTCGAAAAAATGTACGATGAGCTTGGAATAGATGTACTGAAATTCACCTCTGACGGCACCTGGTGTAATATGCTTTCCGGCGGCACTGTGGAAGGTGTTCTTCCCACGCTTAATTTCGGCTCCCGTACAGCCACAGCGTTCAATGCACTTGAGCCCTTCGGTAAGGTGCCGAAAATGTGTATGGAATTCTGGTGCGGATGGTTTGACCATTGGGGTGAAAAGCATCATACCAGAGGTGCAGACAGCACGCTGAAGGAAATCGAGGAATTTCTGAAGCAGGATGCCTCCTTTAATATGTATATGTTCCACGGCGGCACTAATTTCGGCTTTAATGCCGGTGCCAACCACCGCGGTAAATTTCAGCCTACAGTCACCAGCTACGATTATTGTGCTCCTCTCACGGAGTGGGGTGACTACACTGAAACCTATCATAAAATCAGAAAGCTTCTCTGCGAAAAGCAGGGGATTCCTATGGCTGAGCTTCCTCCTTCGCCTGCTATGCAGAGCATCGGTGAGGTAAAGCTTACCAAAAAAGCAGACCTCTTTGAAAATCTTGACCGCATTTCCGTAAAGCACGGATCACCTTTGCCGAGAAATATGGAGGCTTACGGACAGAGTCACGGTCTAATTTACTATACTACGAAAATCAAGGGTAAATACGATGCCGGCTTCCTCGGTATAGAGGATGTGCACGACTATGCTCAGGTTTATTTCGACGGAAAGAAAATAGCCACCATCGACCGTATGAAGGAGGGCTCCTTCTTTAATAAGCTTAAGCTGAAAAAACAGCTCTTTATTAAGGGCGTGTCAGGTGAGAGCGAGCTTGGAATTCTCGTTGACACTATGGGCAGAGTCAATTACGGCTTTGACCTTTACGACCGCAAGGGTATATCTAAGGTCACACTTGCCAATCAGGTTATAATGGATTATGAGGTTTACAGCATACCGCTGGATAATCTTGAAAGCCTGAAATTTGCCGCTAATGAAGGAAAGACAGTCACAGGGCCTGTTTTCCTTAAGGGTAGCTTTAAGGCAGGAAAAGGGGATTGCTTCGTCAATATGAGCGGCTTTACCAAGGGCTATGTTTTCGTAAACGGCTTCAATCTCGGCAGATACTGGTCCATAGGACCGCAGAAGGCCCTTTACCTTCCCGGTTCTCTGCTTAAAGAGGATAACGAGATTATTATCCTGGAAACAGAAGGCTGTAAAACAGATAGCGTAACCATACAGGCAGAGCCTATGCTCGGATAATACAGGGGAAAACAGCTTCGTAGGAGGCTGTTTTTTACTTTTATATTGACATTTTTTCATTATATGAGATAATAAAAATATCGAATAACGAAAGGTTGATTTTATGGAGAAATTCAGATGGTGCTTTATCGGCACGGGAACCCTTGCGGGTACGGTAGCCTCTCAGCTTAATAAAAGCGGCGACACGAAATAGTCTCCTGTTATACGAGGAATTATGAAAAAGGAAAGACCTTTGCCGAGAAATACGGTGGAATAGCCTATGACACACCTGAAAAAGCGATAAATGCCGAAGGCGTAGAGGGTGTTTATATTGTAACACCGCATAATGCGCATTTCCGTTATGCAAAGCTTGCGCTCGGGCTCGGTAAGCCGGTTTTCTGTGAGAAGGCCTTTACCGTTACTGCCAAGGAAACAGAGGAGCTTATAAGCTTTGCCCGGGAAAAGAGCCTCTATCTCTGTGAGGCTATGTGGACCTGGTTTTCACCCTCAGCCAATATGACAAAGAAATGGATTGACGAAAAGAAAATCGGAAGAATACGCTCTGCCGATTTCAGCTATCACATCAGAACTGTCGGTAATAAGGGCCGGCATACGGATCCTAAAAGGGCAGGGGGCGCGCTTTTGGATATAACGATTTACCCTATAACCTATGCATACCGTTTGTGGGGTAAGCCCGAAAAAATCGAAAGCAAGGCAAAGCTGAAGGACGGCATTGATCTTGGAGAAGATTTAGTTTTTACATATCCTGACGGATTAAAGGTGAATATTACCGCTTCAATCAACGATTTTACAGGTCTCGAAAAAATGTCAATCAAGGGTGAAAATGGCAAAATTACGGCTCCCTTCTACCACGCCATGAACGGTATAACCTGTAAAAAAGGTTTGTTCCGTAAGGAAGCTTTTAAAGGTAACGGTCCTAAAATCAATTCTTATCTTGATGAATTTGATGCCGTGGCTGAGGATATCCGCTCGGGAAAAAAGGAAAGTGATGCTGTTCCGCTCAGTGCCACTCTGGCGGTGATGGAAATTCTCGATGAAATCAGAGAGCAGATAGGACTTTCTTATGATAATCTTGAGTAAAACCGACTGAATTTGTATTGAAAAGATAATTATTTCTGTTATAATAAAGAAAAGGATGAAAGGAAGAAAACATTATGAAAATTACCTTTATGGGTGCCGGCAGTACGGTTTTTGCCAGAAATGTTATCGGTGACTGTATGTGCAGTGAAGCACTCCGTGACAGTGTTTTTGCACTTTATGACATCGACGGCGAAAGACTCGAGGAAAGCCGTGTAATTCTCGAGGCTATGAGAAAGACCAAGGGCGGCTACGGTAAAATCGAGTGCTATGTAGGTGTGGAAAACCGTAAGGATGCCCTCCGCGGTGCGAGCTTCGTGGTTAATGCCATTCAGGTAGGCCTTTATGATCCCTGTACTATCATTGATTTCGAAATTCCTAAAAAGTACGGTCACAGACAGACTATAGCCGACACTCTCGGCATCGGCGGTATTATGCGAACTCTGCGCACGATTCCTGTTTTAAAGGACTTTGCCGATGATATGGCAGAGGTATGTCCCGATGCACTCTTTCTTAATTATGTTAATCCTATGGCTATGCTTACGGGCTATATGCTCCGTTGCACTCCAATTAAAACCGTGGGTCTCTGCCACAGTGTCCAGTGCTGTTCAGAGGGGCTGCTGCGTAAGCTCGGTATGGAGGACAAATTAGAGGGCAGAAAAGAGCTGATAGCCGGTATCAACCACATGGGCTGGCTTCT
>JAFSDF010000213.1 GCA_017436375.1 Clostridia bacterium
GGGTGGTAAAGTCCTTTTCCTCAAAGCTTTCCTTGCTGATATTTTTGTTTGACCTGGCCTCGGGGAAAGCTACCTCCGGAGAAGGTCGCTTCAGTATAATGCCGCTTAAAATCAGAACGAAAGCCAGAGCGATGCCGAAAATTATGTAGGTTTTCTGCCAGCCGATGCTTTCGCTGAGGAAAAGCTTTTCGATTATCTTTCCCATAATGAGTGTGCTTGCACCGAAGGACATCATCAGCGCACCCGAAGCAAGCCCTTTCCTATCGGGGAACCAGGCATTGACGGTGGAGATTATTACATTATAGGCGATGCCGATTCCGAGTCCTGCGAAAAGTGCATAAAAAACATAAAGTAAGGCTATGCTTCCCGAAATAAAGGCTGTGCCGATAAAGCCGATACCCGTAAGCACACCTGAGAGGATTACCGTCAGCGATGTGCCGATAATTCTGAACAGCTTACTTCCGAAAAAAGCACCGATACAGAAGGTGCACATAGTAAGAGTAAAATTGAGAGCAAGAGCAGAGTCGCTGAAGCCGTAAACCTCCTTAAAGGGTATTTTCAGTATGGACCAGGCGTAAATAATTCCCGCAAAGAGCATTGAAAATACACCTACAGCCAGAAAAACAGGACGGCTTGAAAGCTTTTTATCCGAAATCATTTTTTTCACTTCCTTGTTATTTTTGTCTAATTTTTTTTGATTTTAGCAGAATAATATCTAAATGTCAATGAGATAATTTAACATTGACATTCACATTATAATATGGTATCATTTCATAGACTTATTTTTACAAAATTTTTATTAGGGGGATTTATAAGTTGAAGTTAACTCCGAAAATTCTTCTGAGAGTAAGTGTTTTCTGCCTGGTTACTACCATAGTGCTTCTTTTTCTGAACAGCTTCTTTAAGCCTGAGTGGACCAAGTGGAATAATTACTACACCACCAAGGGCTTTTATGAGGAGCCGGAAAATACCATCGAAACCGTATTTTTGGGCGCAAGTGTTATGCAGAGCAGTGTTTCTCCTATGGAAATGTATGCTGAGCACGGTATCGATTCCTACAATCTCGGTACAGAGCAGCAGCCTGTTCTCGGCTCATATTACTGGCTCAAGGAAACCTATGACTACCATTCCGAAACTCTGAAAAATGTAGTTTTTGATGTTTCCGCGCTGAGAAGTAAGTCGAAGGATTCCTTTTATCACAAATGCTTTGATAATATGAGATTTTCCAAAAACAAGATTCAGGGTGCTTATGAGTATAAGAAAAAGGATATAGGCGATACAGTCTCATTCCTCGTTCCTCTTCTTTCATATCACGGCCGATGGAGCTCCCTGGAGGAGTCTGATTTTACCAAGCACACCTGGGAGGCTGACACAGGTACACGCGGCTATTATTACATCAAAAACAGCTATTTCAGAAAGGAAGGCCTCGACGGGGTTGTGATCAACAGTCCCATCCTCAATGAAAATGCAGAGCCTGCAGAGCTTATCGACCACTCTCTGGAATATCTTGATAAAATGGTTAAATTCTGTGAGGAAAAGGGGCTTAAGCTTGTTTTCGTAAAAACAGCTACCAGAATCTGGGACTCTGAGCTTCATAATGCTGTACAGAATATTGCTGACAGCTACGGAATAGAATTTTACGATTTTAACTTTGATCCGCTTTTCAGTACAAACGGATTTATTCACGCCTATGACAGCGGAAGTGACGGTAAGCATCTCAATTATTACGGTGCCCATAAATTCAGCAGATGGATGGGTGATTTCCTTGTAAAGGAATGCGGTGCTACCGATGTCAGAGATAATCCGAAATATGATTTTATGAAGGATCAGTACAAGGAATACGAGGCGAGAGTTCTTCAGCATGTTGATCTGGCTTCCTCCAAGTCTGTTACCGAATACCTTTCCATAGCCTTCAAGGGGCAGAACACCGTTCTTCTCAGTGTCAAGAAAAATGCTGTGGGTGCTCTCTCTGAGGCGGACAAAGCATTTTTCCGTGAAAGCGGTCTTACTAAGTTTGCCGACCTTACAGCCGGTGATTCTTATGTGGCAGTAGTGCAGAACGGACAGGTTCTCTATGAAATGACAGGCAGTGAAAAGGGCACGGAAAACCCCATCAGCTACAAGGGTGTCCTCGGTGACGGTAAAACCACCTTCCGTGTTGAAAGCGGCGGTGAGTTCACAGGTAATACCGCTGATATTATCATCGACGAAAAAAGTGCGATGGAAACAGGCGACGGACTTAATATCCTCGTTTACAGCGATGAGCTTGAAACGGCTCTCTACACCACCAGATTTAACACGGCAAACACCACTAAAAGAGATAACTACGGTATGCACGACCTTTATATTCTCGAAAACCCCGAGGAATATAACAGGGAATATGCACCCAACAGTATGAGAGGCCTGCTCAAAGCCTATATGCAGAAGCTTGAGAATATTAAAAAGGGCTCTGTAAGCACTGAGTCTTAACCCTCAAATGTATAAACCTTTTCCCGATTTAC
>JAFSDF010000214.1 GCA_017436375.1 Clostridia bacterium
AAATCGCAGAGCTCGAAAAGGAGCTCGCCGCGACTAAAGAGGCTCACATCAGAACTCTCGCCGAATACGACAACTACAGAAAACGCTCCGTGAAGGAAAAGGAAGGCATTTACACTGATGCGAAGGCTTCCTGCCTCAGCGAGCTTTTACCCGTGCTCGATAATTTCGACAGAGCACTCAATGCTCAGCAGGCAGATGCAGAAACCTATAAAAAGGGAATGAAAATGATCAACACCAGCTTCATCGAAATTCTCAAAAAATTAGGTGTCGAGTCCTTCGGTGAAAAGGGTGAGGAATTCGATCCCAATTTTCACAACGCCGTAATGTCCGTAGAGGATGACACTCTCGGTGAAAATGTCATCGCAGAGGTATTCAATAAGGGCTACAGACTCGGTGACAAGGTCTTAAGACACGCAGTAGTTAAGGTTGCTAACTGATTTTCAGTTAAACATAAAATTAAATGTAATTATACGGAGGTATTATATTATGGCAAAGATTATCGGTATCGACTTAGGTACAACAAACTCATGTGTAGCAGTTATCGAAGGCGGCGAGCCTGTCGTTATCGCTAACGCAGAAGGCGCAAGAACTACTCCCTCAGTAGTTGCTTTTTCAAAGTCCGGTGAAAGAATGATAGGTCAGGTAGCCAAAAGACAGGCAGTTAAAAATCCTGACAGAACCATTTCTTCCATCAAGCGTCAGATGGGCTCCAACTATCAGGTTTCCATCGACGGCAAAAACTATACTCCCCAGGAAATTTCCGCTATGATTCTTCAGAAGCTTAAGGCTGATGCTGAAGCATATCTCGGCGATACAGTTACAGAGGCAGTTATCACTGTTCCTGCTTACTTCACCGATGCTCAGAGACAGGCTACCAAGGACGCAGGTAAAATCGCCGGTCTCGAGGTAAAGAGAAACATCAATGAGCCCACTGCAGCTGCTCTCGCATACGGCATCGACAAGGAAGCTGATCAGAAGGTTATGGTTTACGACCTTGGCGGCGGTACCTTCGACGTTTCCATCATCGAAATGGGCGACGGTGTTCAGGAGGTTCTTGCCACCGCAGGTAACAACCGTCTCGGCGGTGACGACTTCGACCAGAGAATCATCGACTGGATCGTAGCCTCATATAAGGCTGAGGAGGGCGTAGATCTCCGCGGCGATAAAATGGCTATGCAGAGACTTAAGGAAGCCGCAGAAAAGGCTAAAATCGAGCTTTCAGGCATTACTTCCACTTCCATCTCTCTCCCCTACATCACAGTAGACGGTGCAGGTAACACTCTCCATCTGGAAACGACTCTCACCAGAGCCAAGTTCAATGAGCTTACAGCTGACCTCGTAGAGGCTACTATGGGCCCCGTCCGTCAGGCTATCTCTGACTCAGGTCTCAGCGTAAATCAGATCGACAAGGTGCTTATGGTCGGCGGCTCCTCCAGAATTCCCGCAGTAGGCGATGCTATCAAAAAGTATATCGGTAAAGAGCCCTTCAAGGGCATCAACCCCGACGAATGTGTAGCTATCGGCGCATCACTTCAGGCAGGTGTTTTAGGCGGTGATGTCAAGGGACTTCTCCTTCTCGATGTTACTCCCCTTTCACTCGGTATCGAAACTATGGGCGGTATCAATACAAAGGTTATCGAAAGAAATACCACCATTCCTACAAAGAAGAGTCAGATTTTCTCTACAGCAGTAGACAATCAGCCTTCCGTAGAGGTTCATGTTCTTCAGGGTGAGCGTGAATTCGCAAGAGATAACAAAACTCTCGGTGTATTTAGCCTCGACGGTATTATGCCCGCACGCCGCGGTGTTCCTCAGATCGAGGTTACCTTCGACATCGATGCCAACGGTATCGTTCATGTTTCCGCTAAGGACCTCGGCACAGGCAAGGAGCAGTCAATCTCCATCACCTCCTCCACAAATATGTCCAAGGAAGACATCGAAAAGGCTGTAAGAGAGGCTGAGCAGTTCGCTCAGGAGGACAAAAAGCGCCGTGAGGAAATCGACACCAGAAACGAAGCAGACCAGATGGTTTACCAGTGTGAAAAAATTCTTTCCGAAGACGCTGCAAAGGCTCTTGACGAAAACGACAAGGCTGACATCCAGTCAAAGATCGACTCTCTGAAAAACGCACTCAAGGGTGAGGATATCAACCTTATCAAAAACGAAAAGGAAGCTCTCACTCAGGCATTCTACAAGCTCAGTGAAAAAATGTACCAGCAGGCTAATCCTCAGGGTGCTCAGGGCTTCAACCCCAATGATTTCGCAGGTGCTCAGGGCGGCTTCAATCAGGGTGATTTCGGCGGTGCGGCTGATAACGGCGGTTACACCGATGCAGGCTACACTGATGCCAATTTCACAGACGCTAACTGATTATAATAATTCAATATGGGCTGTTCCTTGGCGGACAGCCCGTGTTATGATTTAACTCCGAGAGGAAGATTAATTAAATGGCAGAAAATAAACGCGATTACTACGAGGTCCTGGGCGTAAGCAAGGGTGCTTCGGAGGATGAAATAAAAAAAGCATACCGTAAGCTTGCCAAGCAATATCACCCCGACCTTAATCCCGGCGATGCTGCAGCAGAAGCTAAGTTCAAGGAAGCCAACGAGGCTTATGAGGTGCTTTCCGACAGCGATAAAAAGGCGAGATACGATCAGTACGGTCACGCAGGCGTAGATCCTAACTTCGGTGCAGGCGGTTTCGGCGGCGGCTTCGGTGGCTTTGGCGGAGATTTCGACCTGGGCGACATTTTAGGCAGTATGTTTGGCGGCGGCTTTGGCGGCTTCGGAGGCTTTGGCGGAGGCAGACAGCAAAATCCCAATGCTCCCCGTAAAGGCTCAACCATTCAGACCAATGTGACCATCTCCTTTGAGGAGGCCGCAAAGGGCTGTAAGAAAAAGGTAAACATAACCAGAGTAGACAAGTGTAAGGAGTGCTCCGGTACAGGTGCCGCTAAGGGTACATCACCCGAAACCTGTCCTACCTGCGGCGGCAGAGGTCAGGTAAACATACAGCAGAGAACAGCCTTCGGTGTTATGAGTACCACCAGACAGTGTAATGAATGCGGCGGTAAGGGTAAAATCGTAAAGACGCCCTGTCAGAAATGCCGCGGTACCGGTCTCGAATCAAAGCCTCAGACCGTAGAAATCAATATCCCTGCAGGTATCGACGACAGACAGTCTCTCAATGTCAGCGGCGGTGGTAATCCCGGTATAAACGGCGGTCCCGCCGGCGATCTCAGAGTAAATGTAAATGTACGGCCCCACCCCTTCTTTGAGCGTGACGGCTTCAATGTCTGGTGCGAGGTACCCGTTACCTACGCTCAGGCGGCTTTAGGTGACACACTCTACATCCCCACTCTCGACGGAAAGGTTAAGTATGAGCTTCCGGCAGGCACACAGCCGGGTGAGGTATTCCGCTTCAGAGGCAGAGGTATTCAGCAGCTTTCCTCCCGTAATAAGGGTGATCAGTTCGTAAAGATAGTGGTCGAGGTGCCTAAAACCCTCACAAACGAACAGAAGGAAATGCTCCGCAGATTCAACGACTCTCTTCCCAACAAACCAAAAAACAATATCGATGACGGCACTACTATCGGTGAAGAGAAAAAAAGATTTTTCGATAAGTTCAGATAAACAAAAAAAGAGACTGCTCAGACGAACAGTCTCTTCGCTTTTTCTGAAAATTAATCAGGCATCAACACCAATATCACTGAGAAATTCAGAAATAATGGTAAAGAGTCTCTTAAACCAATCAACGACATCCTTTAAATAAGTCTCAATGTTTTCAAGCATAAATTTTTCCTCCTAAGATTTATCTTTGCACTATAATTATATAACTATCAGCGGAAAATGTCAAGATTTACACCCGAAAAAACAAAACCCACCGTTGGGTGGGTTTTGTTCTTAAACAATTGTTTAATTCAAATAGAATTATTCAGCATCTTCGATAGGCTCGATCTTACCTTCTTCTTTGTCGAATCTGTAGCCGAAGAATTCGATGATCTTAGCAAGGAACTCGAAAAGTAATGTGTACATATCTTTGATTGTATCGAACATTTTAGTTTCCTCCTTTAATTATTTGTTTTAACCGGTTGAAATTATTCAGCGTCAACAGGTTTGCCGTTTACATACTCATAGAAGCCGTTGTAATCTGCTTCCTCTGCAAAGCCAAAGTATACGAATACTCTGAGGAAATAGAGAAGGATCTGCTCTACAAAGCCTTTGAGATCAAAATTTTCCATTATAGCGTGCCTCCTTTTTAGATTTACTAAGGTTACCCTTAATATGCTTCAATTATATACCCCGAAAATAAAAATGTCAATAGTTTATTCAAAAATATTTCATAATTTAACAGTTTTGTGAAAAATATTAAGAGACTGCCCGAAGACAGTCTCTTTTATGTATAATTTCACTATCAGTTGTTACCCATAATTTCGTCGAATCTCAGGAATTCGAAGATGGCATCAAAGAGCTTATCAAAGAAATCACGGATGCGGCCGAGAATATTCTGGAAGCCGTCAATAATCTGCTCCTGCTGCTCCTCGTCAAAAATCTGATCGGGACCGGTAACGGTGTCATCATTTTCATATTTACAGCAGTCGCATGTGGTACAGGCACAGGGAGCAATACCGGTGCATTCTGCACAGCAGAACTCTACCTCGCCGTTTTCATTGAGCTTAAGGCTGCCGTCATCATTTTTAACACAGGATGTAAGATAGTAGGTGTCGAGATTAGGACAGTAAACACAGCAATGACAGCCTTTTTCGTCATTTGTGTGATCCTTACAGTTACAATCCTCTGCACCTGCGATAAATGTGAATGAAAGAGCAATAACAAGAATTGTCAATAAAATGGAAAGAGTCTTTTTCATAAATAATTTCCTCCTGAAATTCCGGTGAATATAAAATACACCTTTTTAACATCTATATTATAATGAATAACTTTCCAAAAGTCAACCTTTTTATTAAATTAAATGATAAATCGGAGGAAGGCGGGGCGAAGCCCCGTTTACGGGGGCGGACGACCGCAGGGAGGACGCTGGGAGCCATCAGGCTCCCAGCGCCCCGCGCCCTGCTGTTTCCGCCTGTTAAAAGAAGGAGGATCTCCCCCTCTGCTTAGAGATCGTCTGCATCCTGCACGGGCCTTTCGTTTTTATCCAAGGGTACACCCGTGTAGGAGCCGTTCACATCACTCTTGATCCGTCCGTCATCGGTTCTTACCTTTATGACCGAACGGGCTTTTTTCATTATTCTGTCTCTTTTTGCCTTATTTTTCATCTGAAAAATCCTTTCACGGTCAGAGCTGTAAATAGTATGTCCATTTAAGGTATTGTAAACCTATAAAAAATTATGTAAAATAAATGCAACAGTACAATTAATTTTTTCATCTAATGATATGAACGGATGTGATAAATATGAGCTCAGAAATTATTAACAATCTGGTTATCAAGGCAAAAGAAGGAAATATTGAAGCCTTCGGTATTCTTTATGAGACCTACAGCAGGGATATGTATAAGTTCGCACTTTACTATCTGGGAGTTCCGTCACTTGCTGAGGACTGTGTAAGCGACTGCGTGCTTACTGCCTTTCAGAAAATAGGAACACTGAAAAAGCCTGCCTCCTTTAAAAGCTGGCTATTCAAAATCCTGTATAACTGCTGTAATAAGGCACTTACGGAAAAAATCAGAGCAAGAGACACCGTAGAGCTTTCCTCTCTTATCGACCTTTGCAAGGAGGATTCGGATCAGAGTGAAATAATCAGTCTGAGAAATTCTCTTGAAAAGCTGACTGAAGAGGAAAGAACGATTATTCTCCTCTCCTACACCGCAGGCTACACAAGCAAGGAAATAGGTAAAATGCTTAAGCTGAAGGATTCCACAGTGCGCTCAAAGCTTATGCGAAGCACAGAAAAATTAAGACAGATGCTACATACAGATGAGGTGACAAGATGAAAAAAGATATACTTAATGAAGAATTCGAAAAAGAAATAGAGCTCCCTGAAAGCCTTTCAAAAAGTAACATGATAAAAATGCTTCAGGAAAAAGGTGTTAAGCCCGAAAAGAAAGCAAAGGTAAGAATTTTACCGAAAGTACTTTCTGCGGCGGCTATGCTCGTAATAATAACCGTGGCAGTATTTTCGATAGGTCTTCGCAGTGAATTCGTTGATGTACATCAGCCTGCAGCTCCCACCACATCCCCTGCCGTTTTTCAGAATGAGCAGCAGGATGAAGAACAGAAGTCTCCTACCGAGGAAATTAAAAATGAAGCACCTAAGTTATCAAATCTTAATGTGGCAAAAAGTGAAAAGTCCCTGATAATTCATTTCGTTAAGATGTATACCGAAGGCAAAATAGATATTTATATAGATACGGTTTTTAACTATGCCAGTGATATTTTTCTTTACGGAGTGAGCGAGGACAAGGCGGCAGATTCAATAGAATCAAATATGGCACCTACTATGGCTCCCGCAGCAGCAGTAACCTCAGCGGTTGCTCAGTCAACCGGTGACAACAGAGGCACCGTTCCCCACGGCACTACAAATGTACAGGTTGCAGATGTGGACGAGGGTGACATCATCAAAAATGACGGCAGATATCTATACATCGTAAATCATCCCGGTAAAAGCTATTCCGACACCAACGGAATTACCATAGTAGACACAGAGTCTATGAAAAGGGTTTACAGGGGAAAAATCGAGCTTAAGGATTCAGAGGTTTTGGAGGAAATCAAAGAAAACAGCAGGCTCGAAAAATACCACAGCGACCTTACCACCGATATGTACATTCAGGATATTTACCTCGACGGAGACACTCTCACTGCAATATGCACCTATAATGATAAAACCTATGCAGTAATCTATGACATCAGCGAAAGACACGCTCCCAGAGAGGTAAGACGCTTCGACCAGGACGGCACCTATGTTTCCTCGAGAATGGTTAACGGAATACTCTACACCGTTACCAATTATACCGTAAGAGGTTCATCAGTGGAAGAAGTAGAGAAAAATGCTATCCCTCAGGTGAACTGCGACTGCATCCCGTATTCCAGATGCTATATGATCGATGAGGACAGCACCCGCTACATCGTAGTTTCAGCCTTCGACACAAATAAGCCCGAAGGCAAGGTAGATGCCATTTCTGTTTTAGGTGACGGCTTCGAAATTTACTCCACGGCTGAAAATCTCTATGTATATTCAGCAGATTATGAAAATATTTACGGCGACGATGATGCGGTAGTAAAAACCGTAGTTAATTCCTTCTCTCTTAACGGTACGGAGATTGCTCATAAGGCAACAGGAACCTTCAAGGGCACCTGCATCAATCAGTATTCCTTCGACGAATATCAGGGTAATCTGAGAGTTGCCGCCTGCTACTATAATGCCAGAACAAATGAGGATGTAAGCTGTGTTTATGTTCTCGACGAAGAATTAAAGATAATCGGAGAACTTACGGACATCGCAAAGGATGAGCAGGTAAAAGCCGTCAGATTTATGGGTGATACAGGCTATGTGGTTACCTTCCGTAACACCGATCCCCTGTTTATCATCGACTTTTCAAATCCGAAAAGCCCTAAAATCACCGGCGAGCTGAAAATCCCCGGCTACTCCACCTACATTCATCCCATCGCAGACGGCTACCTAGTAGGTATAGGCTACGACGGAACTGATGAAAATGTAAAGTCAGACACCGTAAAGGTTTCTGTTTTCGATGTAAGAGACAAGACAAATCCTAAGGAGACCGACACCTTCGTTATCAAGGATGCCTTCTCCCTTGTAAATGAAAATCCCAAAGCCTTTTTCTTCTACAGTGAAAGAAATATGATAGGTATTCCCGTAAGCCACTACCGCGACAGCAACACCGTAAAAAGCATTCAGACCCTCACTATTGAGAACGGCAAAATAAAGGATCATCTTGGATATATTCATTATTCCGCCAGCAGTAAGGGCTATAATGTGACCTACTACGGCTACCATTTCAGCGAGCTTTTCAGAGGTACCTATATCGGAAATCTCCTCTACACCATCGATAATAACGAGATTATAGAGCATAATCTTGACACAGGCGATAAGGAAAGAAGCTGTACTATAGTTTCTGAGGATGAAAGAAAGGAAACTGTCGTAGCCACCACCGGCGGTATCGTTGATGTGGCAACGGCTACTACCACCCCTCCCGGGAAATAAATATCACTGACAAGGGTACGGCAAAGCTGTACCCTTGCTTTTTAATAAAAATTAAATTGACAATAAAAAATAAGGCTGATATAATTCTCATACAGTAAAAATGAGGAGATTAGCTATGAAGCCTGTTATTATAGATAAAGAAAAATGTATCGGCTGCGGTAAATGTGCAGCCGACTGTGTATCGGAGAAAATAAAGATAATCGACGGCAAAGCGGAATTTATGTATGACCGCTGTATTCAGTGCGGTCACTGCTATGCTATCTGTCCTGTAGGTGCTGTTACTATGGCAAACTATAAGGATTACGAGGAGGAAAAAGTCTTTGATGTGACGAAGATAGACAGCGAGGATTTACTCTCAGCTATGAAAAGCAGAAGAACTATCCGAAAATTCAAGGACAAGGAAATACCTTTGGCATATATCGAAAAGATTATCGAGGCGGGACGCTACTGCCCCACGGGTACTAATGCCCAGGATTTCGCATTTACCGTGCTTCGCAAATCAGTTCCCGAAATCGAAAAGGAATGTGTCAGATTTTTCCGTGTGGCGATGAAAGCCGCCTCCCCCATCAAAAAATACATCGGTAATGTAACAATAGATGATAATTTCTTCTTTAAGGGCTCTACTGCCGTAATCATCGTCAGCAGTAAGGGCAATACAAGTGCCTGTCTTGCCTCATCATATATGGAGCTCATGGCGGCAACTATGGGAATAGGTGTTCTTTACAGCGGATTCTTTGTCGGTGCGTCAAAAATGATTCCTAAAGTAAAGAAAATGCTTCATCTTCCCGAAGGCCACTCCCCTGTAACCTGTCTGGTGCTTGGTTACCCCGATGTAGAGTATCAGAGAATACCCCCAAGAAACAAGGCGGAAATAAGATTTGATTAATAATAACTGTAAAGCAACTGAAAATTCTCGGTTGCTTTTTTTGTTTTACCCCCTTGACAAAATTATTCTAATGCGTTAGAATATAATTGTTCTAACGGATTAGAATAAGGAGTGATAAATAAATGAATGTACCTAAAATTTTTGAAAGTGAATACCGTTTCTGCCTGATTTTATGGGAAAACGAGCCTATTTCCAGCAGAGAGCTTTCCGAGCTGTGCAAGGAAAAATTAGGCTGGTCAAAAACTACCACCTACACGGTTATCAAGCGTCTCTCCGATCGAGGTGTGGTAAAAAATGAAAATGCCGTCGTAACCTCTCTCATTTCCAAGGAGCAGGCACAGGAGGCAGAGGTTGACGAAATGCTCGAAAGCAGATTTGAAGGCTCTTTACCCGCATTTATTGCCGCCTTTTCTAAAAAGAAAAAGCTTACGGATAAGGAAATAGAGCAAATCATAAGCATTATAGAAAAATAAGGAGGTGCTTTTATGGAAAACATTTTTCTCGGATTTTTTAACCTGAGCATAAACGCAGGCTGGCTTGTGCTTGCAGTAATACTTCTGAGATTTCTGCTGAAAAAAGCACCTAAATGGGTACACTGTGTACTTTGGTCCATAGTAGGAATAAGACTCGTACTCCCCTTTTCCTTCGAGAGCATTTTCAGTCTTCTCCCCTCAAAGCAGTTTATAGCACCCTCCACTCTTTACGAAATGTCTCCTACCGTTGACAGCGGGTTCAGCAGTGTAAATGAAATTATAAATCCCGTGTTTTCAGAAGTTCTTGCCTCAAGTCCCGAAAACAGCGTTAACCCGTTACAGGTTATTACCATAACTGCCTCTTATCTGTGGGTAGCAGGGATTATCATTATGTGTCTTTACACTCTTTTCACCTATGTGAATCTGAAAAGAAAGGTCGGCACAGCTACAAAGCTTACCGATAACATTTATCAGAGTGAAAATGTGCCTTCGCCCTTTATCTTAGGTGTTGTCAGACCGAAAATCTATCTCCCTTATGCCATAGAGGATAAAGATGCGGAATATGTAATCGCACACGAAAAGGCACACCTTAAAAGAAAAGACCACCTTATAAAGCCCTTCGCCTTCTTACTGCTGTCACTTTATTGGTTCAATCCCCTGCTGTGGCTCGCATATATTCTCCTGTGCAGAGATATTGAACTCGCCTGTGATGAAAAGGTGGTAAAGGAATACGCCAAAGAGGAATGTAAGGAATATTCCTACGCCCTTTTAAACTGCAGTATAAACAGAAAAAGAATAGCCGCCTGTCCTTTGGCCTTCGGTGAGGTGGGTGTAAAGGACAGAGTGAAAAATGTGCTGAGCTATAAAAAGCCTGCATTCTGGATTATTATTATCGGTGTTTTAACCTGCATCATAACAGCAGTTTGCTTCCTTACTGTGCCCAAGGGTGTCACCTTAACGGAAGGCTATCAGTATGAGCCGATGTCAGTAAAAACGGACAGAGTGGAAATCACCACACCCGAAAACACATATATTTTTACCGATGCCGGTCAGATAGAAGCTGTCCGCGAGATGATTAACGGCATAACCGT
>JAFSDF010000215.1 GCA_017436375.1 Clostridia bacterium
AACAAACAGAAAGCCGTCCTTGTTTTCACCCCGGCCGTAGCCCATCTCTATAAAGTAGTCATCAGCATAAGCTCTATCTGTTTTACCGCCGTAGCTATCAACCGTAAGAATGGCCGCATCCATATTGTACTTATCGCCAAGTGCTTCAAGCTTTGCAGTAAAATCTGTTTCCTCGGCATCGGTAAGCACATCGGCATTATCTACCACTAAAGGAAGAGTTCTGTCTGTGGGAACGAATTCAGTTGCGGGCTCTGTAGTGGCTACAGGAGCAGTTGCATTGCTTGACTTTAAAATGCTTTCGACTGCATTGTAATAGCCGATAGCACCGTCATAATAGGTTTCGGTGTAGGCAAAGGCATTCCATACCGTACCCTCAAGAACATCACCACTGAAAAGCTCCTCAGCCTTACCGGCACAGTAAAAATTATAAACATTTTCACCGTAGTCATAGATAAGAACAAGACCGTCCTCCTTGGCGGCGTTTGCTTCAAAAAGCTCCTCGCCGTATTCATAGGTTGTCTTGTCGCCCGTTGTGTCCGTAACTGTAAGAAGAGCACTGAAGCCATAGGTGTCTTCGATATTCTGTGCCACTGCTTCGAGTGAAGATAGCTGACCAATCATATTTGTACTGTCGAAAATATGTGTACCTGCCGCCGAGACAGGAATTACCATAGAAAGGCAGAGAACAAGAACTGTCAGAATCGCAAATACTTTATTTTTCATTGTCCTACCCCCTTAAAAATTCTGTAATGCCCAAAGGACAAAGTAAGCTGCTGCGGTGAGAGGCACTGTAAGACCTGCAACCTTCTTCCAGAAGGCAGACTTATCAAGAGGCAGGTCTCCGACAAATTTACCTGTCTGACCATTCATGGCAAAGGTGTATTTTTTGCCGTTCCAGGTGGTGTTAAGAATCCACACGGGATAAAGTGCATAAGCGTAGGAGCCGTTTGCGATATTAACCTGAGAGCATTCAGGCATAACAACATCATAGCCGAAAACCTTGTCATGAAGTGCAGAAACGACGCTGTTTTTTACTCTTTCGTTAGCTCTCGGTACACAAGCATCAAGGTCCACATCATACTTATCAGCAAGAAAGCCTGCCATATAAGCTGTACTGAAGGGCTTTGCCTCATTAATATGGAATGGCTCGATGGATTCCATAAGTGTATCATCCATTTTTGATGAGCCGTCAACGGGAATGTTAGCAAAATCCATATTACCGCTTCTGTAGCAGTCGAAGTATGAGGTTTCGGTGTAGTTGTAGTTACTGTCGGACCATCTGCGATTCTTTTCCGCCTTGAACTGAGCATCAGCTACTGCAGTACCCGTAAAGAGCCAGTGAGGCACATAAACTCCCTTGATTTCATCAATGTGATTCTGATCCTTGAATATCTTCGGCACCATTTTCTTTGAAGCAACATATTTATTCAACGCTTCCTTTGCAGCCTTTTTATCGTACTTGAAGTGAATAATCAAATCGGGCTTAAGACCACCTGCAAACTGACCGGTCATAACTACGGTATTATCACAGTAAGGACAGGTTGTTGCACCTGTTGTGGCATCGGCAACAATTTCACCGCCACAGGATTTACAGGTATAAACGCTCATACCGTTTATTTCATCAGCCTGCCACTGGGCTCCCTGTGAATTCCATTCAAAATTATCCTGACCGATATTAGCCGATGCGCCTGCCGCCTGCTCCATTGCGGCGACATCAAACTCTGCATCACAGTAGGGACATTTCATATTCTGTGTACCTGCATTGAATTCTATGGCACCGCCACAGCAGGGACACTTCTGTTCTAATAAAGCTGACATTTAATCAACTCCTTCTATATAGCTTTTCATAACATTATAAATCTCCGTTGTTATTCCCCAAGCTTTTTTTGGTATCTCATCAGTATTGCTGAAGGAATACTCTGCCTCTCCCGTAGAAATATAAATACTGCTTACGGGAGCATCAAGGATAAACTCTTCGCTCTTTTTAAGCTTGCCCCAGGAAAAAACTCTGTACCTTTTACAGATATCCCTTATCTCCTTCAGCGGTGTAAAGGGTGCTTCCACACTCTTTGATATGTCTTTATCTGAAGTAAGAGAGGCGTAATCATAGGTAATTACGGTGCCGCCGTTTTCCGACTTACGGATTCCAAGGCTTTCACTTGAGCCGTCCATACCGCCGCCGCTTGAATAACGGCACAGTACAATATCATCCTCAGGTGTTTTTACCATTCCGTATTTATCGACAACACTGTTATCAATATGCTTTTTTACTGCAAGCACCGATAAAGCTATGAGAATAACAACAACGAGAATTATTATAATTTTAGTTTTCATTAACCTCTTTTATTGCCGCAGCCGGTGCAGAAGGCACCTTCATTTACATTACCGCAGCAGTCGCATGTCCAGCTTGCCGATGCAGGCTGTGCAAAAGCAGCATTATTCTGAGGCATCTGCTGATTCTGAGCGTAGGTGTTCTGCTGATAAGGATTCTGCTGCTGATAGCCCATATTGCCCTGAGGCATCTGCTGACCGTAAGGATTAGGCTGGCCGTAGCCCATATTCTGCTGCATAGGCTGGCCGTAGGGACTCGGCTGACCGTAGCCCATTTGCTGACCCTGGCCGTACATGCCCTGCTGAGGCATCTGCTGACCGTAGGGATTCGGCTGGCCGTAGCCCATATTATTCATACCCATTGCGCCGTTCATAGGCATACCGCCCTGCATACCCATACCGCCTGTCATATTAACAGCGCCGTTTACGCCGAGAGCCGCCATAATATCCATACCCATTTTCTGATAACGGTTATATTCCATTGAGCCCATACCTTCAACACGGAAGTTGTTGAGCTTAACCTCAAAGTCATCGAAATAGGGATTGTTTACAAGGAACTTGAGCTTGAAATCATAGTAATACTTGTACTGAGGAGGATTATAGCTTACACGCTGTCCCTGACCGTTCTGAGTGTAGATTTCGTCTCTGTCCTCGTCAATGTCAAGGCCGCAGGAGGTAATTGATGCTATCGGCATAACATCAGGGTTTTCCTCTGTCCATGAGCCGGGCTTGTTGCGGGACACAACGAAATTACCCTTCATCTGATCAACATAAATTTTCTTGTCTTCGCCTAATGTAAGTGTGGGTGAAAAAGCACGAAGTGCATTCTTGTTCTCCTCACGGTACTGAAGATGCTGTCTTATCTGTTCAACTGTTGAGCGTCTTCTGTCGTCGCAGAAGGGTGAAAGCTTCTTTGCGCAATCCTTACACATATTGCCGTCTTCGAGCTTTCTGTTGCCGAGCATACCTATTTTCTCACCGCAGAAATCGCAGTTTTTCTTGTCAAAAAGTCCCATAATATTTTTCTCCTTTATGTAAAATTATTTTTTATCAGTTTTTATCGTTTTCGTCGAAGAGGTCACCGCATTCGGGACAGAACTTCGGAGGATTGTGGGGGTCTTCCGGCTTCCAGCCGCATTTGTCGCACTGATAAAGAGGTGCGCCCTCGGGCTTTCTGCTTCCACATTCGGGGCAGAATTTACCCTTATTCACTGCACCGCAGCTGCAGGTCCAGCCTTCAGGCTCTGCCGGCTTCGGTGAGCCGCATTCAGGGCAGAACTTACCTGTTGCTGTATTACCGCAAGCACATTTCCAGCCGTTCTGTGCAGGTGCTGCTGCATTTGCCATTGCCTGAGCCTGAGCGTTTACAAGCTGTTGTGCCTGCTGCTGTGCTGTCTGCTGCTGTTGCTGCTGAACACCTGCATTATACATATCCATCGGATTAAATCCGCCCCCTGCACCCATAGCCATATTCATACCCATAAAGCCCATCATAGCTCCGTTGGGGTTAGCTGCAGCGGATTCCATAGCCTTTGCTCTTGCAGCAGCCTCTCTGCCTGCCATCATAAAGGGATTCGAGCCGAGAGTTGC
>JAFSDF010000216.1 GCA_017436375.1 Clostridia bacterium
GCCTTCCCCTACCGCGGCTTTATGCTCGACTGCGGAAGATATTTTTTCACCAAGGAGGCAGTTTTCGCCTTTCTGGAGATAATGGCACTGCATAAGCTTAATCATTTCCACTGGCATCTGACCGAGGATCAGGGCTGGAGGTTTTACAGCGACAACCACCCCCTGCTGACAGAAATCGGCTCCTACAGAAGCCATACCAATTTCAACTCCGTTCCTCACAGCGGCTTCTACACTAAAGAGGATATGAAGGAAGTGGTGGAATATGCCCACTCACTTCATATAAAGGTATTTCCCGAAATCGACACACCGGGCCATACCGTCAGTGCCATCGCCGCCTATCCCTTCCTTTCCTGCTTCGACCGCAATATGGTCACAGCTACCAAATGGGGCGTAAAATACGATGTCCTGTGTGTAGGCAAGGAAAGCACCTTTGAATTCGTTCAGTCTGCTTTAGACGAGGTTACGGAGATTTTTACCGACGGAATCATACATATCGGCGGTGATGAGGTTCCCACAGAGCGCTGGAAGCTTTGCCCCCACTGTCAGAGGAGAATGAAGGAGGAGGGACTTAAGGAGCCCGGAGATCTTCACACCTACTACCTCGGCAGAATAGGTGAATACCTGCGCAACAAGGGTTTGGAGGTTATAATGTGGAATGACCGTGTCAAGGACTATATGCCTGACAGCTCGCTAAGCTGGCAGTTCTGGAACACGGATATGGATAAAAAGGATATTGCCGGAGAAATAAAAAAAGGCCGTTCCTTTATTATCTCTCCCGAAAAGGCCTACTATCTCGACCTGCCCTACGGTCTCGTTGACCTTAAGACCTGCTATGAGTACGACCCCTACATCGAAGGTCTTACCGAAGAAAACAGGCATCTTCTTAAGGGTGTAGAGGCGTGCCTGTGGACGGAATTCGTTCCCGATATGAAAAAAGCAGGCTACTGCACCTTCCCCCGTCTCGGTGCCATAAGCGAAAGCGCCTGGACGAAAAAGGAAAATAAAAGCTTCGAATGCTTCTCAAGGAGACTCGACGGCTATTATAAGCACATCAGCGCAATTAATATGAGCTTCGCCACCAAAAAGCAGGCAATTCCCACAGGCATCAGAAAAACAGCCTCCTGCCTCTACTGGGAAAGACGCAGACTCTGCTGGGGCGGACTCGAAAACCTCATAGTAAACAGTAAAATACAAAAGATGTACGGAAAGAAGGATAAATAAAATGATCAATGTAATCCCCAGACCGAATAATCTCACAGTAAAGCAGGGCGACTGCTTCATCTACAGAAACAGAGTTCTTTTGCATATCGACGAGGAGCTGGCAGACATCGGAAATCTCGTAGATAAATGCCTGTGCCTAAATACCGAAAAGGCTGAAAATGAAAGCCACATAGAGTTTATCTTTGACGATACCCTCGGCGAGGAAACCTATTCACTCAAGGCAGAGGGCTACGGTGTCAAGGTTTTCGCCGGTACATACAGCGGTGCCTTTTACGGTCTGATGACTCTTTCACAGCTGCTTCTGGCTGACAGTGACGGTAGCGAAACTCTCACCTGCCCTCAGCTTATCATAGAAAGAGATGCACCGAAATACTCCTGGAGAGGCTTACAGTTAGACGAAAGCCGCCACTTTTTCGGCAAGAGCACCGTAAAGAAATATCTTGACTTTATGGCACTTTATAAGCTTAACCGCTTTCACTGGCATCTCACTGATGATCAGGGCTGGAGAATCGAGATAGAAAAATATCCCCTTCTGACGGAAATCGGTTCCTACAGAAAGGGAAGTCAGCTTCACTCCTGGAGCTGTACCGAATATGAGGAGGTCCCCCACTCAGGCTATTATACCAAAGAGGACATCAGAGAAATCATCGCATACGCCAAGGAAAGATGCATCGAAATCATCCCCGAAATCGACTTCCCCGCACACTCAGCAGCCGCTATTGCCGCATATAATGACCTTGCCTGCCGTAACATTCCCTGTGAGGTATTTGACTTCTGCGGTGATCCTCTGGCAAAGGTCAAGGGCATCAGAAACTGGAACAGACCTCTGTGTCTTGGCAAGGATAAGGTCATCGAATTCGTCAAGGATGTGGTCGGTGAGGTGGCAGAGCTTTTCCCCTTCCCCTACTTCCATATCGGCGGTGACGAGGCTCCTCAGAACGAATGGAAAAAATGCCCCGACTGTCAGAAGCGTATCAAGGATAATAAGCTCAAAAATGAGACTGACCTTCAGGCCTGGTTCACCAACGAAATCAATGCCTTCCTCAAGAGTAAGGGTAAAACAATGATTGGCTGGAACGAGGTTCTCGCCTCAAAGAATACTGACACCGATGTAGTCGGTCAGTACTGGACACCTAAAAAGGACGACAATGTCATCAGACATCTCAAAAAAGGCGGCAAGGTTATCCTCTCCTGTCACAAGGCCTTCTACTTCGATATGGCTTATGACTACTGCACACCCAAGGGCACCTACAGCTACAGGCCCGAGCAGTCAAAAATCAAAAAAGAGCTTAAAAACGGTGTTCTCGGTCTCGAGGCAGAGATGTGGACCGAATGGATAACCAACGAAAACCATATTTTCTTTATGCTCTTTAACCGCGGTCTCGCCCTGAGTGAAAATGCCTGGACTCACAGCAAGGATTATAAGGATTTCACAAGCCGACTGCAGTGTCATAAAGCTCTTATGGATAAAATGGGCATTTACTACGGAAACGACCGTATCACTATGAAAAAGAATAAGGGCTACAAAAAGAGAAAAGCAAAAAAATACGGCTTCACCGTAAAGCATAACGATGCCGAATTCAGACTCGACGGCATCTGTAATAAAGAAGAAATAAGCAAAGCCAAAAGATTAGCCAGAGAAAAGGCCGCTGAGGAAAAGGCCAAGGACCTTGACGAGCTTATCGATCTGGCACTCGCCAAGGCTGCAAGCTTAGTTTTCGAGGACAAATAATATAATCTCACAATAAATAAAGGGGCTGTTGCATTAAGATGCAGAAGTCGTTTTCTTCGTCCCGAAGGCGTATGTTTATACTCCGAGCGGGCGAAAAAACGGCTAAAAAAGCAAGTTTTACCCTTGTGCAACACAGATAATTCTGATTAATAAATATAAAAACAGATGTATTTCAGTTGAAATCAACTCAGACACATCTGTTTTTTGTTTTGCTTTTTGGTCTGCGCTTAATGCA
>JAFSDF010000217.1 GCA_017436375.1 Clostridia bacterium
AGATAAAAAGGTGCTTATAGAAAATATAACTATGGACAATTTCTGCGACATAATAGCTGACGGCACATTCGATGTTTTCAAAATTGCAGTTTTTATTTTCCTCGCTATGATCGGAGTTAATTACGGCTATCACTACAGAGACAGTAAGAGTATATATACTATGAGGAGGCTCCCGAATAAATATGAGCTTCACATCAGATGTATTGCATTTCCCGCTGCTGCCATACTGCTCAGCATCGTTATTTCTTTCAGTCTGCTTATGATTTTTTACATTCACTACATGACTGTGACACCTGATGAGCTTATATTACCCGCCCAGTGGGAGAAGCTCTGGAACTACATTATTTACGGAGGAAACAGATAATGATTGAAATTAAAAATGTTACTAAAAAATATTCCGGTAAAACTGCACTCGACGATATAAGCATCTCTTTCCCGAGAGGTGAAATTGTCGGCCTTTTCGGTGAAAACGGTGCAGGTAAGACAACACTTATGAAATCAATTTTAGGCTTCATAAAATATAACGGAGAAATAACGCTGGACGGTGAGAAAATCACAAATAAAAATATAGCAAAAATATCCTTTGCCACAAGTGAGCATTCCTTTTTCTTCGAGCTCAATGCAAAGGGACATAAGGAATTCTACAAATCTCATTTCGAAACCTTTAATGAAAAGAGATTCGATGCCCTGATGGACTTTTTCGAGCTTGACAAAAATAAGAAAACCAAGAATTTCTCCACCGGTCAGAAAAATCAGTTTGAGGTTATTTTAGCTCTTTCACAGGGTGCAGACTACATACTTATGGATGAGCCCTTCGCAGGTAATGACATTTTCAACCGCGAGGATTTCTATAAGGTGCTTTCAGGTATTCTCGAGCCGAATGAGACGCTAATCCTTTCCACGCATCTCATCGAGGAAGTGTCAGAGTTTATCGGCAGGGCCGTGCTTATTCACGGAGGTCACATCATCGGTGATAAAAATACCCTCGAGCTTCAGGAGGAAGGAAGCAATCTCGTAGAATACATTAAATCCACCTATAACTACCACAGCGACCGAGTCAGCAAGGCTATCGAAAAATTAAGCGGCAAGGAGGAGTGATTATGCGTAAAACCTTAGCACTCTTTTTGACAGTGTTCGTTATCGTGCTTTCTTTGTATACCTGCGTATGCGCATCGGTAAACTCTGAAAAGGAAAATGTCATAATAAACGAAAATTACATCTACGGAGACAGGAGTTATGCCGAGAAGGCTGACATTAATTTCAAAGTACAGTATTACGGAAACCTTCTTTGGGATATCAATTACAACATGGCTGAAAATAAAGCCAAAACGCAGTTTTCGCTTTACAGATACGGAATACCGCATGAATATTCAGCTTCAAATTATCTTTCGCTTACGGGAGGCTTCTGGAACTACAGTACGAGCGGTTATTTAGGTGAAGAAGGCTTTTTCGCCGAGGCTTATAAGGATTTAGTAAAAGATGCGAAGCCTTATGAGGAGGTAAAGAAAACCATCAGTGTGTCAGACTATCTCGACTATTATCCCCTGTCGGTAGAAATTAATTTCCCGAATAAATACTCTCTGGATTCATCTTTAGGATATCACGAAACCGATTCATATAATCTTGTTTCTGCATTAAGTGATTTTTTCAGAATACCGGTGCTCAAAAATCATCTGGTGACTATCAGCGCCACGATAAATGAAAACGGAAATGTCTTTCAGTCAGGCTCAGAATCTGTTGCATCGTCAGAAGAAAACAGCATTTATGATGAATTCAGCATTTACGGGAGCAGTGTTATCACAGAGGATAAATGCCTTATTTATTTCAGTAATAAGACTTATATGGGTAAGACTGTGGATACGAGTGAAATCCCCGGGGGCTACGGAATTTACTGTCTCCCCTACTCCTACACTGATGACGGAAGAAAGGTTACCTTTGACTATTCAGCACTTTCAAATGTTTTCCCTGTGAAAAATAATTTCGAAATAACCGAGCTTAAGTTAAGCAAGAACGAAAAATATGTCTATATGATAACCAAAGAAGACAAAGACAGCTATCTTA
>JAFSDF010000218.1 GCA_017436375.1 Clostridia bacterium
AGAGATTTATTTCTCATTGTCCTCAGTGATAAGGGTAACATCAGTGTAGGCGAGGCGTATATCAGAATGACAGGAAAATTTCTTGATGAGGAGGCTGTCGGTGAAACTGCAAGCTATATTATAAATTTCATTTCTGCCGGAATGACCAGCTTTCTATGGACCTGGCTCAATAAAGAGCCGCGCCGTCCTGCGGCAGAGGTAGCTCCTCTTATGTCCAGTCTTATGAGACACGGTCTGGGCAGAGGTATGGACTTTTTCCCTGAAAAGAATTGACGGATAAAGCTATTTTTTACTTGACAAAGTATTATTACTTATAGTAAAATTATAATGTTATGAATAATGCAAAGACTATGACGAAAGAAACCTCTTTTGCTGTTATCACAGAGAGAATGAGCCTTGGCTGTGAGCTCATTTATGACAGAGAGAACGGTCGCTGCTTTCATCAGTTGCTCCCGAAAGGGAAGCCGTATAATCTGCGTTAAAGATTACAGAGTGGTGCTTTATGCACAAATCGGGTGGTACCGTGGCTTTGTTCACCCCGATAGTGTGTGTAGCACTATATTTTTTTGTGAAAAATATTTTCAATACTGAAAGGAAATCAGACTTATGAAATGGATGGGACTTAATGAAATCAGAGAGAAATATCTCGCTTTTTTTGAAAGCAAGGAGCATCTGAGACTCCCGAGCTTTTCTCTCGTTCCTCAGGGAGATAAAAGTATTCTCCTTATCAATGCGGGTATGACACCGATGAAAAAATATTTTACAGGTGAGGTTACCCCTCCCAGTAAAAGAGTTACTACTTGTCAGAAATGTATCCGTACACCCGATATCGAAAATGTAGGTAAGACTGCCCGTCACGGCACCTATTTTGAAATGCTCGGTAACTTCTCCTTCGGTGACTACTTTAAAAGAGAGGCCACTGCCTGGGCTTGGGAATTCTTCACTAAGGTTATGGAAATACCCGAGGAGCTTCTTTATGTAAGTGTTTATCTTGACGATGATGAAGCTTACGATATATGGACTAAAGAGGTCGGTGTGGATCCCTCTCATATGGTACGCTTCGGTAAGGAGGACAACTTCTGGGAGCACGGTGCAGGCCCCTGCGGTCCCTGTTCAGAGATTTATTTTGACAGAGGTCCCTCAAAGGGCTGCGGTAAGCCTGACTGTAAGGTAGGCTGTGACTGCGACAGATACATTGAGGTATGGAACCTTGTTTTCACTCAGTTCGAAAATGACGGTCATAATAATTATACCCGTCTTGCCAATCCGAATATCGACACAGGTATGGGACTTGAGAGACTTGCCTGCGTTATGCAGGATGTGGATAATCTCTTTGAGGTTGACACAGTCCGTAACATTATGAAGCATATTATCGACATCGCAGGTATTAACTATCATGATGACGAGAAAAAGGATATTTCTCTCCGCGTTATCACTGACCATATCCGCAGTACTACCTTTATGGTAGGTGACGGTGTTCTTCCTTCCAACAGCGGCAGAGGCTATGTTCTTCGCCGTCTTCTCCGCAGAGCCGCAAGACATGGCAGACTCATCGGTATAAACAGACCTTTCCTTGCTGAGGTTTGCGATACAGTTATCGCTGAAAATATCAGTGCGTACCCTGAGTTGGCAGAAAAGAAGGATTATATCAAAAAAGTTATCTCTATGGAAGAAGAAAGCTTCTATAAGACGATCGATTCCGGTCTCGGACTTCTTAATGAGATGATTGCAAAATCCGAAGGCGGAGTAATTTCCGGTGAGGACGCTTTCAAGCTTCAGGACACCTACGGTTTCCCAATTGACCTTACCAAGGAAATTGCAGAAGAAAAAAATATGACCGTTGACGAAGAGTCATTCAGAAAGCTTGTTGAACAGGCGAGACAGAAAGCCAAAAGCGGTAAGGGTGCAACTGCTGAATCCGACTGGCGAAATACAGGGG
>JAFSDF010000219.1 GCA_017436375.1 Clostridia bacterium
AACCAAAACCTTACTCCGTTACTTTTCTTCGTTCGGATTGTTTTCGACAAAAAAGCGGTTTTGGTGACTTTTGCCAAGACAAAAGCCACTCTGCGAAGCAAAAGCAACTGAATGTGATTTGAAACTGAGGAACCCCTCCGTCACGGCACAGCCGTGCCACCTCCCCTTTCCAGGTGAGGCTCTGCGATGTGGCACCTGCGGTGCTGTCGGAATGCTCAAACATACAATTTGAATTTTCAGAGGGGCTGTTTTCAGCCCTTTTTTAATGAATGAAGGAGGAAAAAAATGAAGCTTCTCTTTGATTTGTTTTATATCTTTGCCCGAATCGGCGGCTTTACCTTCGGCGGAGGCTACGCTATGCTTCCAATGCTTCAGAAGGAAGTGGTGGAAAAGCGTAAATGGGCCACACAGGACGAGCTGATGGATTATTATGCCATCGGCCAGTGTACACCGGGTATCATCGCCGTAAATGTTGCCACCTTTATCGGCACTAAGCTGAAAGGCTTTTGGGGTGCACTTTTCGCCACATTAGGCGTAATAACTCCATCGATAATAATTATTATGATTATCGCCGCCTTTATCAGCGGCTTTCAGGATATAGAGATAGTCACACACGCTTTTAACGGGATCAGAGCCGCTGTGGTAGCGCTCATTCTCTCCTCCGTAATCAAGCTTTCGAAAAAGAGCCTCGTAGATAAAATTACGACAGTGATTTTTGTTCTGGTGGCACTGCTTTCCTTTTTTACGGATGTTTCCCCTGTGCTGTTTATTGTCGCGGTGGCATTCATTTCTCTGGCTATAAATATGATTAAGGCTAAGAAAATGAAAGGGGGCAAAGAAAAATGATTTTCCTTGAGCTCTTTTTCCGCTTCTTTTTCGTAGGCCTTTTCTCCGTCGGCGGAGGACTTGCCACGCTTCCCTTCCTTACGGATATGGGAGAGGCTACAGGCTGGTTTACTCAGACGGATATTTCAAATATGATAGCCATTTCCGAGTCAACTCCCGGTCCCATCGGCATAAATATGGCTACCTATGTAGGCTTTCAGATGGGTGAAGGCCTCGGCGGACTTCCCGGCGGTATTTTGGGTGCCCTTATCGCACCGCTCGGTCTTACGGCTCCTGCGCTTATCGTGGTTTTAGCCATTTCCAAGGTGCTTATGAAATTCCGTTCCTCGAAGTATGTGGAGTGGGTTTTCTACGGTCTGCGTGCCGCATCACTGGGACTTATCGCTTCCGCCTGTCTGGGTGTAGCCAGGATAGCATTTTTCTCCGCTGATGCCTTTGCTCAGGGAGCGGATTTTTTCGCCGCCGTGGATTACAAAAGCATCATTCTTTCGGTGCTGATATTCTTCGGTGTCACGAAATTAAAAAAAATCCACCCTATCGTCTTTATACTTATAGCGGCAGTGGTGGGTGTAGTATTCAGATTTTAAGCTGAAGCAGTAAAATTAATATCTGAAAATGACAGTACCTCTTAAAAAGAGTGGTTCTGTCATTTTTTTGTTGCGTTTTGTGTTAAAAATAGCGGTGAAACCGCCACAGCGCAGAGCCTCCCCTGAAAGGTAATGTCATTAACTTAAAAATTAATCTGTCATCTTGAGCTGAACCCTTCCACCGCTATCGCGGTCCCCCTTTTCTCCGAAACCGGAACCCTTTTGTCCGTTCCGCTGTCACGGACATTTCCCCTAACAGGGGAATAACCTTTCAGGGACGG